>BJHB01000387.1:0-3328 GCA_014191415.1 Chloroflexota bacterium | reverse complement strand
AGGGTGTGGTGCGGGCCCGGGCAACAAGCGCCTGTCCGCTGTCCCGGCCCCATTCCACGTTGTCACTGGGGTGCGCAATGTCGGTGGCATCGGCGTCATCAAGGGGCAGGCCGGATGCCAGCCATTCGTCAAGTTGGGGAGATCCCGTCCGGATCTCGTCTTCGGCGTTGGATCGTTCGGACATCGCAGTCCTCCATTCTTTGGGATGTGGTCAGCGGGGATCAGGCTTCGTTGGCCCAGAATGGGTGTCCGTGGCGGTGCCGGAAGCGGTCGGCCAACCGACTGAACGCCCTCATCACCGACCTGGATGCCTCTCGCCCGGTCTCCCATCCAGATACGGACGCGTCGCCGGAATTGTGAACACCTTCGATCACGGCCGGCATGACCTTGCGACGGTCGACGGTGCCAACAAGGTTCAGGAAGAGGCCGAGGGCAACAAGTTCCACGCTGGCGAACTGGCTGGCCTGCTCGCGAAGGCACCCGATCAGGGCATCACGCTTGCCCGCGACCAAGGCGTCAAACAGGCGGACCGTCGCACTCTCGACGCGCTTGCGCAATGCGTCTCCGGAGAGGTTCTGGCCACGTTCGGCGAAGAGGGCACCCAGGTGCGCCGCGAGGCCATGGGTCGACGGGTGGTCCAATAGCCAGTTCGCGTACTCGGTCAGGATCAGGCGATCATCGTCGCCCAAAACCGCTGAACCCTCAACAAAGGCAGTCTCGGCGGCGATCCTGAGTGCCTCACGCTCCGTGGCTTCAAGCGACATTACGTCGCTCCCATCCTCCAGGTCGAAGGGGACACCCTCACCACTGTCATCGTCACGCGACCCAAGCACGCTCAATGGCGTGGCCCACAAGCGGTAGTTCCGCGACGCGCCGTCACGGGCATCGGGACTGAGACGCTCAGGCCGGCGTTCCTCGCGGAAATAGTTCTCCACCACACTCTTGGCGTGCAGCCATGCCGCCCCGGTGAACCGCCTGAAAGACCAGAACTGATCGGGGGTCAAGCCGGCGGCGACGGCCTCTCGGTGCCCGGCACACCCGCGAAGTTTTTCCTCCGCGGTCGCCAGCGCCTCGCATGTCAGTTCCTCCACATCCGCGTACCCGCCAGCCATCTGGATGCGTCCACGGAAGCGGGGCATGACCTTGGAAAAGAACGCGTGCGCCCTCACCCAGTCGTAGTGCCACGGCAGGTCATTAATGTCGCCATTGGTTACGAGGGTATTGCCTGTCATGCTTTGTCCTCCTTGCGTGTCTGTCTCGTCCATGCTTGCTCGCTACAAGATAGCCTTATAGGGCAGGCACCACCGGACATCCGGGGGCTCGTCCCCGAATGTCCAGTGGCACCAAATGGGTTCCCGGTCAGACGACGCGCCGGAACGGGAGCGGCCCGTCATCCTCGGCGTCATCCCAGTCATCCAGTTCCGGGTCGGGCACATCGGCCGGTGCATCCGCCGCCTCGGCCTCGGCTTCCGCCCGGGCCAGTTCGGCCTCATCCCGGGCAAGGTGTGCCTCGAATGCCTCGTACGCGGTCCGTCCCTCCAGCGCGACCGCCCGGACATCCGGGAAGTGGTGGTCGAGGGCGTGCGCCATGGCAATCACCTGGTCGATCAGCCCGACTGCCGGTACCTCGGTAATCGGGATCGACCACCCAAAGGTGACATCACCGTCGGCCGGGTCCAGATAGAAGGCGCCCGCGCGCAAATGCTTGGCATTGATCAGGTTCAGCAACACGTAAAGCTCAGCCACGCGCGCCGGTGCCACCGCCAGGATGTGGACTGGCTTGGTTGCATCACCGGAAACCGGCGCATAGGCACGCGCAATCAGGCTCGTCTGGCCGTCAACCCCATGATCCAGCCACATGATCATGCGGAACCGGCCATGGTGACCAGTGAACCGCACGCGCGCCGTGTCGCCGGTATCGCTCTCGGCAATCTCGTGGCGCAGTCCAAGGCTGTCAAGGCATGCACCAACCGCCTGCATCGTCGTCCGGTCGTCCATCGTCATGTTCCTTCTCCTACCGCAAAATCTGCGTCGCCAGGCATGCACCGGGCCCGTCGTGACACACCTCGGTCCGCATCGGTGCCGACGGTGGACAGGGTGGCGCGGGGTCAGGCGAGGTCGGTCGACGCCGGAACCAGTCCGGCCACCACCACCTCGCCATCGCCGGTGCGCCAGGCCAGACCCGCCGGGTCCAGCCCAGCCGACACCGCAAGGGTTGAGGCGCGGAAGCGCGCATAGCCCAGACGCGCGAGTGACAGGCCCGACCGGCGCAAGCCAGCCTCGCAAGCCAGGCTCAGGTGGGCAGCACTGATTGCCGTGGCACCCTCGATCCGGGCAAGCGTCTCCGCGCGGCCCATGATCCACGCCACACGCCGGTCACCAACCACGGATACCTTTCGGCTCGAGGTGGATGCCTCACTTCGCGTCAGCGCATCGGCAAGGTGCCCGACCGACACCGGAACCTGTCCACGCGTGATTCCGCGGGCCCGGGCCTCCGAACGCGCACGCTTCACCGCGGCACGCAGGACACGGATGGCATCATCAGCGAAAGGCAGCTCGGCCGGCGCGGAACCCTGCACGGGTGCGCCAGTTGCCAGACCAGTCTCGTTCGTCGCATCCATGTCGTCGTCGACCTTTCCCACCGTCGTCGGTGGTTCCACCGTCCCGCACCATTGCGGACCGGACATTCTAGTCACGCGCACCACCCGGGATTTGTGAGCGACCGTCCCGCACCATCGCAGCGCCGGCCTGCTAGTCACGCGCGCCACCCGGGATTTGTGAGCGACCGTCCCGCACCATTGCGGACCGGACAATCTAGTCACGCGCGCCACCCGGGATTTGTGAGCGACCCCAGCGAAGTTCCGCACCCCCGCGTCACTGCAAATCCCCAACTCCTTCAAAAGACGGCGAGACATCCGGAAATGTGAGGGGGAGCCGCCCACCACTCCGGCCACCACCACTCCCACTCACCATCAAATGCAGAGGTAGACCAACCGGACGTCTGTGACACGGCATGGCCGGACCTGTCTCCCGGTCAGGCAGCGTGAAACACCGGGCCCCCCAACCGTTCACCACCCAACGCAATCACGCGTGTTGATCCTCCACCGGATCAACGGGGGCACCGATTGCACCACGCGTGCCTTATGATGGATACCACGATGATGCCGGGCAGCATGCAATGACCGTCTCTCAAACAGATCCGAGCGACGATGTTACGCACCTTCGTTCCCAAGCGGACAGTGCCACCGACCCTCGCGACCGCCGGCGTGCCCTGATCCGACTGGCATCGGTGCTACGGAGAAGACGTGCGCATCTCCGGTCGATCGCC
>BJHB01000386.1:0-3343 GCA_014191415.1 Chloroflexota bacterium | reverse complement strand
GGGGAGTGATTCCCACAGACCAAAGTGCCTCGCGCCCGCCACCCGTACGCCCTGACCAGGAGATCGGGGGGGCGCCTCAAGCGATGCACTTGGACTGGGCGGCCTTCCCAGTTTCAAGAACGTCAACCTACGGACCGATCGATAGTCCGGTTACAAGGCTTTGCCGAGACAGGTGCTATGGGTACTGGCGAGATACGGTGGGTACAACGGGATCTGTGAATATCCCTGCCCTTGGTAGAAGGCGACCGCCCAATGCATGACGGTTCCTGTCTCGAGGGCAGCCGCACGGTAGCCAAGCGCTAGAGCCTCGACTTCAAGCGAACGAAGGATCCGCACCCCGATACCTTGCCGGCGATATGGCGGGACCGTGTACATCCGTTTTACCTCGGCAGTTCCGGGCAGCGCGCCAAGCGGGCAGATGCCACCGCACGCGACCGCAACATCGCCCTCGTAGGCTACGAGAAACGCACCGCGAGGCGACCTGAACTGAGGTGGGTCGGCGAGTGCGAAACCTCGAAACCCGAACAAATCGCCCAGTTCCGCCTGCTGCGCCTCCTGGAGGGCGCGCGCGTCCGGCGTGTCAACCCGGACCAATCGAAGCGTGACCGCCACCGAACGCGATTGGTCTCGTACATCGCGTTGTGTGTCATCGGGCTTCGACACGGACAGACTCTCCGCGTTTCTGGTTCCCGCAGTTGGGAACCGAAAATTTGTTCCTTGCCGCTTTACCAACGCGTTCGACCCATCTGCGGGATTCCGCATGGTCCGAGGGTGGTTCTCCGTCTGCTAGAGATCCTTTGCGAAGCAGACGCTATACCCGTTTCCAATGTACGGCGGGTATGTGGGAACCGGCAGATACCCCATCCCTGTGTAGAGGGAGATTGCCCAGGTCATCGTGTTCCCAGTCTCAAGCCCAATCCGACTGTATCCAAGGGTCCGGGCACGATCTTCAAGCACGGTGACCAGCCATCGGGAGATCCCTTGCCGTCGACGGTCCGGGACGGTGTACATGCGCTTGATTTCGGCATGTCCGGGAAGTGCCGACAGCGCCGAGACGCCTCCGCATGCGACGAGGTCATCCCCGTCGTAGACCACTACAAAGGCACCATCGGGATGGGTGAACTGCACCGGGTCGAGCCGGTTCAGATCATCAAAACCAAAAATAGATCCAAGCTCGCGTTGCTGCGCGTCGGACAGGGTCTGGGCATCCGGGTGGTCAACCGGCAGAATTCGCACGGTCAGTGCGTCAGATGGCGATGGCTTCGTCACCCCCTTGTTGTAGCGCATGTGACCGATAGGCACTGCCTTCGATAAGTCACGGAACGGAGCCGTCGGACACCACGCTTGAGGGTGTCCCGGGTACGGTTAGGGGTACGATCAAGTCACCTGTTGCGCCGGACCGCCACTCGGCGTACCCGCATCAAGTCAAGCCATCCCACTTACCCAAGGATCGAACCAATGTGGACTTCCCATGAAATCACCGCAGGCGGACTCAAGATCCACTACTTGCGCACCGGCGGTGGTGGCCCACCACTCGTCCTTGCTCACGGTGCCACCGACAACGGCGGATGCTGGGTTCGCCTCGCGACAGCCCTCGCCGATACGTTCGACGTGATCGTGCCCGATGCGCGGGGGCATGGCCTGTCCGATGCGCCGGAGGGCGATTACTCGGCATCCACGCTCGGTAACGACCTCGCCTCGTTCATTGAGGCATTGCATCTAGACCGGCCACTCGTGGGAGGGCACTCAATGGGTGCGAACACCACGCTTGCACTGATTGCAAACCACCCACGCCTGGCAAGGGCTGCCTTTCTCGAGGACCCGGTCTTCCGGATGGAACCCGCAGCATCCACGCAGGAGATTGTGTCCAGACGTGCACGCATGCGAGAGGAGGCTCACGCAAGGGCCTCTATCGGGCATGAGGGCATCGTTGCGCAGGGGCGGGCGCGAAATCCGCTTTGGGACGATGTCGAGTTTGACAACTGGGCGACCGCCAAAATGCAGGTTCGCGATGCATTCTTCACGGCAATCCCTGAAGCGTTCGATTGGCAGGGATTGCTCGGAATGGTGGAGTGCCCAACCCTATTGGTCATCGGAGACCCGTCGCTCGGGGCGATCGTAAACCCCGATGCCGCCGGCGAAGCCGAGCACCTTTGTCCGACACTCGAGATCGCTCACATTCCCGGTGCCGGGCACAACATCCGACGCGACCGGTTTGCACCTTTCCTCAGCGAGGTCGGCGCCTTCCTAGCCCGTAACGCCTGACCCTGGGAATGCAATCGACGGGGGCGCTACATCGCAGCTCCCCCGTCAACGGTAATCATTGATCCCGTAATTGCCGCTGCCTCAGGGGAAATGACAAACCTGACCGTCCGCGCGATGTCCTCAGGGGACATGAGGCGCCCCATCGGGGTCGCAGCCAAGCGCATCCGGTAGTTTTCCGGATTGTCGAGGCTTGTAGTGGCATCGTTCGGACTGTATTGCGTGTCGGCCCGCAGGAAGGGCGTATCGACGTGGCCGGGCGACACCAGGACACACCGGATGTTTTCGGTGGCGTACGACAGCGCCGCAGATCGCGTCAGACCCACCAGCCCCATCTTGGCAGCGCCATATCCCGGGCTCATCGCGCCGGGACGCACCGACGCGATTGACCCAAGATTGATGATCACGCCATGGCCCGCGCGTCGCATTGATGGCACGGCGGCCTTGATGCCAAGGAATGATCCTTTGAGGATGGTGTCCACGATCAAGTCCCACATCGCCTCGGTCTGATCATCAAAGGTCGTCCGCACATTCGCGCCGGCGTTATTTGCAAGCACCGTCACTGGTCCAAAGGCTGCTTCGGTCGCCGCCATGGTCCGCTGCCACTGATCCAGATCACGCACGTCGAGCTCAGACGCGATCGCGCGACCGCCCGCCCTCGTGATCTCGTGTGCCATTGCCTCGGCCTTCGCCAAGTCAACGTCAGCGATCCCAATCGCCGCTCCGCTCGACGCCAGTAGACGCGCCTGTGCGCCACCGATCGCACCCCCCGCGCCCGTAATGACTGCAACCTCTCCATCTAGACGCATGACCTTGGTTCCCCCTCTTGACCTCGAACGTCTCGATGAGCTTTGCACCTGCGCAAGGCGTCAACCTCGCCGAGGATTGCTGCGACCGTCGCTTCGCGAGATCCTGCGGGCACCACTTCCCTGCCACTCGTACCGATCTCAATCTTCACAAAGTGCGAAAACACGAGAAGTTCGACAACACGGGGACCCCAAGATCCTCACGCAGGATGACATCGGAGAAACCGGTCATAGGTGCATCGGCGTCTGCTGTTGCCAGGTCGCATGAGGCCTCG
>BJHB01000385.1:0-3343 GCA_014191415.1 Chloroflexota bacterium | reverse complement strand
CGGGGCAAGTGCCTGTCCGACGAATATCCGTTGGACCGCCTTGAGCCTGCCTGGGCGGTCGCTGAATGCTTGCACTCGCAGGTCGCCAAGCGGGCCGAACGCGCCCATCACCTGGCCCACCGCAATGTATCCATCGGGTGTTTCCACCGATGCGGGACGGCGCGAGGAAACGGTGGTTCGTCGAGGATCCGATCCTGGCGAAGTTGTCGGACCGGGTTTCGGGGATGATTTGGATTGGCTCGCTATTTGGGGTGGTGTTGAATCGTCGGCATCCCCGACACCTTGCCCAATTGTTTGCCCGCCACCTGCTAGCTGGCGAACCGGGGAACCAGTTTTGGGACGCGCCAAACGGACGCGAGACCCGGGGCGAGCGGTTGGCACGCCCCGGTTGGATGGCGAGGGGGCCATCAACTGATTTCTAGGATGGCGCGGCGACGTCGCCGGGTGGCTGCAGTAGCAAGAAGGGTCCGCATCGCCTTAGCAACGCGTCCCTCCTTGCCGATGACCTTGCCAGTGTCGCCTTGAGCGCACGTGAGCGCCACGACCGTTGTACGACCCACGTCGCGCTGCCGAACGTCCACCCCATCGGGTTCGTCGACAAGGCCTCGGGCAATGAATTCGACGAGTGGCTTCATGTCTTGACGTGCCTCAGGAAGATTGTGAAGCAGCGGCCTTCGCCGCACGCTTGTCAGCTAAACGCGCCTCTTCCCAAGCCTTCAGGATTCCCGCGTGGCGGAGGAGGATACGCACACGATCAGACGGCTGTGCCCCATTGCGGAGCCACCTTACTGCGGCGTCGGTGTCAATTTTCACCGTGGCAGGTGATGTCATCGGGTCGTAGTGACCGATGATTTCCACGTGGCGGCCCTCGCGCGGGAACTCACTCTCGGTCACAATCACGCGATAGCTCGGCCGTTTCTTGGCACCGGTCCGCGTTAGACGCATCCGCAGCACACTCATTCTCCTCGGGAACTTCGCACCTCTCTGGGTGCGGTTCGGTCACTCTAACGACGAACAGGCGTCGTGACTGACGTTGCTGATGGCGGACTGGCGCTTGTCTTGGGCTTTTGCCCCGTGGATGAGGTCAGCGATGCACCAATCCAACCAGTCGCTGACAACCTGTGTACTCGGTAGTGTACTCGACTGGTTCGACCCGTTCACAGTTCCGGGAGTTTCAGGAATTCGGCCATTATCGGGTAGAGGCGTTTTCGCTGCTGGGGATCGGCTACCTCTATCCCGTGGTGGTTGATGAGCAACTTGGATTCCTCAACCCAGAGTTCCCAGCAGGGCACACAGATGCGGGACCGAACCAGTGTGCCACGCGCGCCGGCCATTGGTAGGTGGTCGAGCGCAGGTCCAACCTTTTCACAGCGCGCGCATGTCACTTCGGCCATCGACAAAGTGTAGCGTCACCGCGGTGATTGGCCGTCCCGAGGATCTGTTTTCAATCCGTAGTTTCCGATGGATACGATGAGCGCATGAGAATTGTTGGCGATAGCGCCTCCGTCAAGGGCGTTGGAAGGCGTACAGGCTCAATCGAAGGTATCGAAGCGCTCGTGAATCGTGTCACTGTCGCGCTTGAAGAGGGGGAGTTTGATCCTGCACGGGCGGGTGAAGTCTTTCTGGCGGCAGACGCGGAACGCGCCATTCAGGGTGCTGTACGCCCGTCTGAAGCAATCACAGTGACGCGAGACGGTCGGTGGTCGGTTCCGACCTTCCTCGGATTGCGTGTCACTCCTACCTTGGTTGTGACCCAAGGCATTGCTGCCTCACCGACGGGCGTCGGTGAGGCAGCGGCTGCTGATGGCATCAGGAATGATGGTGGGGATGAGCGGGGCAGTGAGGCGATCAGAGTTGCCGTCACGGTCACGGTGCTCAAGCAGGATGCCCGTCCGGTTCGAGGGGCAATTGCCGATGCGGTCCTCCTTGCAGTCGCGTTTCCGGCCGTGGTGATGGTGGTTCTGGACCGACGATTGGAAAAGCGGGACCTTTTCGGGGGCGCTTCGCCTCACACACAGGAACTCTCGGTTACTGATCGGAGGGTGGTGGAGGTTCTTCGGCGACGCCACGGAATTTCGGTGGTACTACGCCGACAGGATCCGTTTGGGTGGAGCTGAAGGAACCGCGCGGTTGCGTGCCTTGGCTACACTGCTCCGTATGTTCAAGCGCGCAGTAATCACCGACGAAATCTCGCAGGACTTTGATGTCGCAGTCAAGATGGCGAGAGACTTCCAGCTGGATGGCCTTGAGATCAGGACGGCTTGGGATATACGGATCGACAGGATGACGGTCGGCCAACTCAATCGCATCCGAGATACTGCCGTCGCAAACGGTCTCTCGATCGCGTCACTCGCGTCGCCTGTATTCAAGTGCGCGCTGGACGATCCTGGCGAAGTTGCCGAACACTTCGACATTCTCAAGCGATGCATTGATGCCGCTCATGCCCTCGGGACAGATCTGGTAAGGGCGTTCACGTTCTGGCGGGTCGAGCATCCAGGCTCGCGCATGACCGACATTGCGGCTCACTTTCGCGACGCTGCGCGCATCGCGGCTGACGGCAGGGTTCGACTGATCATCGAGAATGAACACACGTGCAATGTTGCGACATCGACCGAGATTGATGCGTTCCTGACCGAGGTTGCGACGCCAACCGTCAGGGCACTGTGGGACCCCTGCAATGCGTTTTGGTCGGGCGAAGACGATGCGGTCTCCAGCGGCTACGACCGGGTCAAATCGCACATTGCGCATGTCCACGTGAAAGATGCCGTGGTCGAGGGCGGAAAGCATGTCGCGACGGTCCTTGGTGAAGGCGATGTCGGGGTTCAGGGCCAACTCGATCGACTGATCCACGACGGATATGCGGGATATGTGTCGCTTGAGACTCACTATCGCGTTCACGCTGTCCTTGACGATGAGCTGGTCAAGCGCCCCGGTGGTTCAGCGTTCTCGGCAGGCGGTGAGGAAGGGACGCGCCGTTGTCTGGTTGCGTGGAATGCGATGCGTGCCAGCGCATGAACGCATTGATTGCCGCGTCTGAACGAATTACTGGGGCCCGGTAGTGGTTGCTTCCATCCTTGACGGGGTTGAGGCTTCAGCTGAGCTTCGCGCCGATGTATCTGTTCGCGTGCGCGCGTTTGCCTCGGAACATGGATACGTTCCCGGGCTTGTCACTGTCATGGCCGGTGGCGACCGATCTGCGTCTGCGTACGTCAGAGCACTTGCGCGCGTTGCCGGGCGAGTTGGCATACAGTGCCGCCACATTGCCCTCCCCGCGGACGGAGACGACCACGTTTTGCGCGACACGCTTCACGAACTTAATGAGGACCAGTCGGTACATGGTGTG
>BJHB01000384.1:0-3345 GCA_014191415.1 Chloroflexota bacterium | reverse complement strand
GGGGTCAGGAGAACCACGACTGGGTCGGCCTGACTGTTGCGCGGAGCTGCTGATCGGAGGGTCTCCAGGAGCTCCTCGGGATAATGGGCTACCGGCCGCACCCGGTGTTTCGTGAAAAGTTCAGGGAAGAGCCGCATCATGACATCGCGGTTCTCAAGCATGTATGCGACGCCCGAAGGTGTTCGGCAGTTGTCTTCGAGGACGACGAAGTTGCTCGGCCCGGTACGGACGATGTCAATCCCGGCGATGTGCGTATAGACACTTCCCGGCACCGCAAGGTCGTTCATGTCGGCAACGAACTCAGGGTTCCGGAGCACCAACTCTGCCGGGATGTGGCCGGCCCTGATGAAGTCGCGCGGACCGTAGGAATCGGCAAGAAACGCGTTGAGCGCCCGTACCCGTTGCGCGAGGCCCCGGTGCAGCAGCTCCCATTCACTTGCGCCGATCAGACGGGGAATGATGTCGAACGGGATTAGCCGGTCCGGATCGCCCCCTTCGCTGTAGACGGCGAAAGTGATACCGGTGCGCCGGAAGACGAACTCCGCATCGTGCCTTCTCTGCGAGAGAAACGACTGGGGAGTTCTCTGAAGCCACGCGTCGACGTCCCGGTACAAGGGTCGAACAGCATTTGACGCGTCCACCGCGCCTGACATTTCGTCGTAGAAGGATGACTTCACCGGCTTTCTCCCATGCCAGACCCACCCCAGATTCCCTATGCCGTAACACGATACATCGGGAGATCTGGGGTGAGTATGGGCGGGTCATCCATGAGACCACCGGCCTGATCTGTTGACCTTGCACGAGAGTTCGTCGCCGCAGGTGGGTGCGTCGACACAACGCGTGAGGCACGTTGCGAATGCGACGGGATCGAACGCGGGTTCTCAAGGCGACCAGTGCCCGGGTCCACGTGGCTACGGGCACCTGCCGCCTGAGCGTCTGGCTATTCGCTCTCGATGATCCCGATGGCAGCCCGCATCCAGCCCAGGGTGTACGCGATGCCGGCGTGCCACGGCGCCCCGCAAGTCATCTCGGGTGCGTGATCGGGAATGAGGACGCCGTCAAAACCATTCTTATGGTAAATCCGAAGTGCCTTCACCATGTCGACGTCTCCGGTGTCGACAAACTCCTCGATGTAATTCGGCACCGTGCCCCTGACATTTCGGAAGTGGACGTAGGCGATCTTCTTCTGGGCAGTGTAGGAGTCAATGGCCTGGTAGACGTCCATCTCGCCGTTCATTTCGGCAATCGTGCCTTGGCAGAACTCGGCGCAGTGGTGATGGCTCGGATAGAGGTCAAAGAACTTCTGGTATTGCTCCGGCTTCCACACGAGACGATGTGTTCCTCGAAGGACGCCGAACGGGGGATCGGCGGGATGCATCGCGAGGCGGACGTTCGCCTCCTCGGCGACGGGGATCATGTCGTGCAGGAAACGTGTGTACCGCTCCCAGAGGACTTCCTCGCTGACGGTTCCGATGTCTCCCTCGGGGGCACTCGGGTCATATTGAACGCTCCAGACAGTTCCCTTCGGAATCGGTGTCTGTGCCGGTGCCTGGGCTTCGAGATAGGCAGGGGTGCGAGCACCGCCCCGGGCGTACGGACCGTGCACGCGTCCCCACACATTGGCGTAACTGAAGTTGTAGCCCATGACCTCAATTCCGAGACGGCCCATTGTGCGGAGAAGCTCCTGAAGGTTTGCAATCTGTTCGTCGCGCTTCGGACCGTCCAGGAGGACGTCGTACCAGTGATCGACCTCAAAATTCTCTATTGCGTAGAACTCCAGGCCCTCGGCGTTCAAGGCGGACTTGAGGCTTGCGAGTTCCTCATACGTCCACATTGCTTCGGGAGGCAATGCCCGGCCAACGCGCTTGGCCCATCCCGGCAGATGTGCGACCACGTGGGTGGCCCCGGCTTGGGCCGCGAACTTGAAATTGTCGGTGGTTAGCAGGTGTGGGTAGAGGCCAATCCCGATGCGCATTGCCATGATGGGTTCCTTCTCCTGACGCCGGTCGCGTCGCGATCATCATTGCATGAAGTGCGGGGGGCAGGACGGCACCTAATCCTGCAAGGAAAGAATGTTCGGAGGACTTCGAGTACAGTGCGCGCGAATCGCGATTGGAACTTGTGGCGAACACTCATGGAGGAGAAATGATGACCGAACTGACAGGGCTATTCATGGACGGTCCGGAGCGGCATGGCCTCGACCCTGATCGGTTGCGCCATGCCTTTGCAATCCTGGAAGGATGGATTGCGGATAGAGTTGTGCCGGGAATCGGCGCAGTGGTTGCCCGTGAGGGACGTGTTGTCGCGGAGGCCTATTTCGGAACTGCCGATCGATTGACCGGCCGGCCTGTTGACGACCGAACCATCTGGTCAGTCGCTTCGGTGACCAAGCCATTCACCGCTGCGGTTGTAATGCGCGCAGTGGATTCGGGATTTGTTTCGCTGGATGAACCGGTCGCGAGGCACGTGCCTGAGCTACTTTCAGGGACGGCAGAAGATCGAGGAGACTTCGTCCACTTCCGAGACCGCATCACGATCCGGCATTGCCTTAGCCATTCTTCTGGCCTTCCGGGCTTCAGTGCCGCCAATTTTGACCTGCGTCGGACGCACCGGCCCCTGTCGGATTTCGTGCAGTCGTTCGCACGCGCGCCTCAACTTTTCGAGCCCATGTCGGCGCACTTGTATTCCAACTGCGGCATTCTGATGGCTGCCGAAGTCGCCGGGCGCGTGTTTGCGAACCAAGACAGCCCCGGCGGGCCGGTCACATCCGGGGTCGAGGCATTCCACAACGGCTTTGCGCACCTCCTACACGACCTTGGATCGGTGTCAAGTTCAATCCTTCCACCTGAAGCGTGGTCGGGGCGCACTGCGACCGTCGTTGACACCGGGCAAGAGGGCACGTCGTGGGAGGCCGCGAACTCGGCCTATTACCGAAGCCTCGGCATTCCGTGGGGCGGGTTGTTCACGACGCCACGCGAACTTCTGACGTTCTTGGCCATTTTTCGATCAAGCCAAGGCGGCGCAACGTCTTCGGGAAAGCCCATTCTCTCGGCTGCCGGGGCGCGTGAGATGGTCACTGTGCAGGCATCGGGTCCGGACTTTGACGCTGAGATTGCGCCAGACCTTCGGGACAGTGCCGCTTCGGCATCACCTCGTTCGGCAGTTCCGTGGGGTATCGGTTGGGATGTGAAAGCCGGAAAGCGCGCACATCCGACCGGCGACCTGACCTCGCCTGCGACATGGAGCCACACCGGCGCGACAGGAACCCTGGTTTGGTCCGATCCGGTTGTCGACGTGCAGGTTGTCCTGCTGACCAACCGCACGCTTGGCAGCGGATGGACACGT
>BJHB01000383.1:0-3364 GCA_014191415.1 Chloroflexota bacterium | reverse complement strand
GCAGCGCTTGCCGGACTTCCGGTCAACGGCATTTGGCTGCACGGACCGAAGCCTGCGCCTACTCTGGACGCTGGAGCATCGTCACGCGTCATGGACGAGGCAAAGGCAGCGGTAGACACCCTGAAGCAACTCGTATTTCCCGTTCACGGGCTCTGATCAAGGCACGAGACTGGGTTCGTCAGAAGGAGACATACCCCATCGCCCACAAGATGCCAACAGCAACCACACCAACTACCGCCCCGCCGAATACAAAGTCAAACCACGTCGGGTCACCCTCTTCTCCCTCCACGCGTGGGGCCCACTTGTCCCCGGTGCTTTGAGAAGCTGGCGATGATGCCCCGTCGCTTTCAACCTTGCTTCGTCCTGGCAACCCCGCTCCACTCACGATCCGAGTTTAGCGTGGCGCGGCGAGTTTCTCTACGCAAGAAGATTTTCAATGCCTTTGCGGTCAAGTCCCATGACGCCAAGTTCGGCAGGACCCCTTCCGACTGACCAGGCATCAGATCCCATGAGTGCATTCCCAAGTGCGATGAGCGCCCGGGCGACCGGCATCGCAACGCCGATCTGTTCACCAATACCGACCCAGGTACGCAGACCAAACGGAATGTCTTCAGAAAGCCACCTGGTCTGCAGAGACCCAGGCGCACGGAGCGCGGTAAGCATCCTGCTTCCGTTGATGGTTGCCCACAGGTCACCTTTCGGTCCGAAACCTGCGGCATGGAAAGCATCGGCTACCGGCAACAACGACAGCCCCAACGCCTCCCCAAGCGCCCGGCGTTCACTATCAAGCGCCTCGATGACCCGCACTACGCCCGGCGTCACGCCTTCCTCATAGAAGTAGAAGTCGCCGCGCGAGTACTCAATCCGGCCGGCGTTCATCAGCACACCCGGCGGATGAACGATTGGGTTCATCGCGCCAAGGGCCGCCGCAAGTGCGTGGGGATAGGCGACAACGCCGGGGAACAGAGGGGCAAGAAGTGCAATAGCCTCATCGCTCCGTGACGCTGGCAGTGCACCAACCCCCATCGCCGGGACAACTCCAAATATATGGACATGGTCCGCACCGAGCTTGCGGCAGACGTATGGAGCCGTGTCACTCTCAATAAGGAGAGGGGCGGATGTCCTACCGGCGCCACGAAAGCGGTGCGACGCTGCGAGCGTGCCGGAATTTCCAGGCAGGAACGCCAGTACATGCTTCGGCAAAAGGTGCGCACTGATCGAGTCGAGGAAAGCGCCTTGCGCGTAGCTGGGTACGGGTGCCAGCAGCAGCGTCGCGTCATCGAGGACGTCAGCCGCTTCGGTGGAGACGCACTCCAGGGTGGCGGAACCTTCGCCACCGACACCGGTCAGGCGGATTTGGCGACTCGAAGTAATCGCGGAGACCGCGCTTGCCTGCGACGGATGTTCCCACAGGCGCACCCGGTGCCCTTCGAGGGCTAGCTTCGCCGCAACCGCGAACGCGGTATTGCCACCGCCTAGAACCCCAACAGCCTCACCAATCATTGTCTTGCCCCCGATGTGGTCGGGATCTCCAACGCCGGGAGCCCCTGCCACTGTGTCCTTCGTTTGTGTGTTCCAAGCAGTGTGGCACACGCTGCAACAGTGAAGCAGAGAACCCGCCTGCGACGAGCAACCCTGCCGGAACCACCATGCAGGTACCCTTCCGCCAATGGTCACACCAGCAGTAGAGGTCTCCCGACTGCGGAAGACGTATTCCGTCCCGGTGCGCGAACCAGGCGTCATGGCCTCACTACGTTCGCTCGTGAGGCGGACCACGCGCGACGTCCATGCCGTGGACGACCTGTCCATCGTGGTGAACCCGGGTGAGGTAACGGGGTTCCTCGGTCCAAATGGCGCAGGCAAGACTACAACCCTGAAAATGTTGTCAGGGCTCCTCTATCCGACAGGAGGCCATGTCCGGGTCCTGGGGTACGAACCTTCACGCCGCGAACGTGCATTTCTGCGTCAGATCACCCTCGTGATGGGCCAACGGAATCAACTGGCGTGGGACATTCCCGCGACAGACTCCTTTGAATTGCACCGCGCAATCTACCGCGTCCCCCGGCCAGACTACCGACGCATTCTCGACGAACTCATTGACCTCCTGGACCTGGAACCATTGCTCCCCAAGCCCGTCCGCCAACTCTCCCTCGGCGAGCGCATGAAGTGCGAGATTGCCGTCTCACTCCTTCACCAACCCAAGGTCTTGTTTCTCGACGAACCGACCATCGGCCTTGACGTCACGATGCAGCGGCGAATCCGCACGTTCATCGCCGAATACAACCGCCGCCACGGCGCGACGGTCCTGCTGACTAGCCACTACATGGCCGACGTTGAAGCACTCTGCAAGCGCGTGATCGTCATTCACCACGGCAAACTACTCTTCGACGGAGACCTCTCTTCCCTCGTGGCGCGGTTTTCCTCGTACAAGACCCTTACGGTCGAATTGGAGACCGGGAGTGAGCGCATTGGCGAGATTGCCAAGGGCATCGGCGAAGTCATGAGTTCTGAGGAAGGGCGCGTCACCATCCGGGTCCCCAAGGCGCACACGGCAAGACTGACCGAACGAGTGCTCGCGTCCTTGCCAGTCATCGACTTGACCGTGGAGGATCCTCCGATAGACGATGTAATCGAGCGGGTATTCGCGGCCGAACGCCTCTCAACAAGCGGACCCGCAGCGACCGACGAAAGTGAGCTCAAGTCCCGATGAGGACAAACCCAACCGTCGCAAACTCAGGTCACCCAGAGGGTCATACGGTCGCAGTGGATGCAAGTTCCGTTGACCCTGCAGACATTGAACGGCTTCGCTCCAACTTCCCGGGGGTCCGGTTTACGTCAAGTTCGATTCCGAGCGAGTGGGACGACCTCGTCAGGGACGCAACAATTGTCTTCGGCAAGAGGCTTCCCCGCCACGTCATCGTAGATGCGCCCCGTCTCAGATGGGTCCAGGCAGGCACGGCCGGGGTTGACGGCGTCCTCAAACTCGGACCGTGGCCACCTCACATCGCGCTCACGAATGCCCGGGGGGTTCACGGAATTCCAATCTCCGAGCAACTCGTTGCGATGATGCTTGCGTTCTCAACGCGCCTGCACGTCCTCATTCGTGCCCAAATTGAGCGCCGGTCCGTAGCGCGCGAGGTCGTTTCAACCAAGTGGGAACTCTCCGGCCAAACCCTGCTGGTAATCGGTCTGGGTGACATTGGTGGAAGCTTGGCAATCCGTGCCGGGGCACTCGGCATGCATGTCATAGGCGTCAAGCGTCAGCCGGGCCATGTGCCGGGATGCCATCGCGTGGTCGGGTTGGACCATCTCGATGAAGTGCTGCCAATGGCGGATCATGTCGCCCTGTGCCTGCCGCTCACCC
>BJHB01000382.1:0-3370 GCA_014191415.1 Chloroflexota bacterium | reverse complement strand
CCTTGCGCAGGTGCCGAGGGTAGGTACAGACGTGTACCTCACCATCGACCATTCAGTTCAGGCAACGGCAGCGACGGCTATCGGATCCAGCCGGGGAGCGATCGTCGTCATGGACATCCGGTCGGGTGCGGTCCTCGCAATGGTGAGCCAACCCTCACTGGACACTAGGAACGTCGACGAGCGATGGGCCTCATTGCTTGGCGATGAAGGGAAGCCACTAATCAACCGTGCAAGCCAGGGTCTCTACGTCCCAGGTAGCACCTTCAAGGTCGTAACCGCCGCGGCCGCTTTGGATGCAGGCATCATCACCCCTTCAACCACCGTCACCGATGCAACTGGCGAGACCACGATTGACGGTTTTCGGATCACCGATGCGGAGAAGCCTCCCCGGGCGTCCTTCGATTTTGCCCACGCCTTCGCATGGTCGTCGAACGTGGTGTTCGCCGACGTTGCCCTGAAGTTGGGTGAAGCGCGCTTGCGAGAGTACTCAACCCGGTTTGGCGTTGGAACCGCACTGCCGTTTGACCTGGACACAAGTGCGACAAGCCTTTCCAGAACCTCACCAATGCCGGCGTCGCTATTGGCGTCGACAGGGTTTGGGCAGGGCGAGCTATTGCTGTCCCCCCTGCAGGTGGCGGTGATTGGCGCAGCGATCGCGCGGGGTGGTGAGGTGCCTCGCCCGTACATTATTGGAGAGGTCCGTGAGCGTGGAACCGATGGCGGGATGGGCGCGAACGTGCGACGGACGACCGCCACGACCTTGGGCGTTGCTGTTTCGGCGTCCACGGCAGGGAGTATGCGGGCCCTGCTCGGACTGGCTGTTGAGGAGGGCTTCTCCAAAGCGGCAGCCATACCGGGAGTTCGCGTTGGTGGCAAGACCGGCACGGCACAGAGTGTGCCCGGGCAACCTGATCATGCCTGGTTTGTTGGTATTGCCCCGCTCGACGCTCCACGTGTGGTTGTGGTGGTGTTGCGGGAATTCGGAGGGTGGGGTGCCGAAGCGGCCGCGCCAATTGCGCGCCCTGTCCTTGAACGTGCACTTGCTGCCACAGGCCAGTGACTACCGTGGCGCGCCAATCATGTACATCAGTTGAATGAACCAATACAGGGTTCCGCTGAGTACGACACCCAACGCAATGAACCCGATGCCAATCATTGGCGAACCGGTCGTGCCCACGAGCCACCATGCGCCGGAACCGATTGCGACTGCCATTGCCAGGATTGCAAGGGCCCGTGCGCCGAGCAATTGGGCACGCATGGTTTGCAGGAACCAGCGGCGCTCTTCGCTGACGCGCCGGGTCCGACGATGGGTGGGCGTGCCTACAGCGGGCTCTGGAATGTCATTCACCGAGGACATGAGGATAGTGTTCCACGTTCACGGGCGTTCCGGGGAGAAGCGTGATCGCGATTAGGTCAATCCGCCATTGTCCCAGGTCCGGATGCATCCCGATTCGTTCCAGGTACTCGAACGCGCATGCGGCCATTCGTTGACGTTTCGCGGCGGTCACGCTTTCTGCGGCTGTCCCGTGTGACGCAGAACGTCGGGTCCGCACCTCGAGAATTACCAGCACCTCGCCATCCCGGACCACAAGGTCAATTTCGCCCGAGGGCACCCTCACGTTCCTGGCAACGATTTCCCAATTACGGGAGAGCGCGAACTCCGCGGCGACGGTCTCACCGACGAATCCGGTCCGTTGGCGCGGAGTCAGTCGCGAAGGAATTGCAGGTAGACGAGGCACGCTTGCCATCTTCGCACGGCGAGCGACTCGCTGTTTGCCGGGCACTTGGGTCGAGCTTCACAGGAAGTCGAGTTGCACTGTCTGGTGGATTGTTCCTCGCCCGCTCGCAGGCGGTGGCAGCAGCCCTCGGACATGATCATTCCGGCCGGCCAGATACTTCATCGGTTGGAAACTTCGTCGATGAAACGGGGTCAGACCGTGCGCCCGGAGTGCTCTGAAGTGGGTCAGCGTTCCATAGCCCTTATGGTCGGCGAACTTGAAGTCCGGGTAGCAGGCGCCGACATCTGACATGAAGTGATCGCGCGCCACCTTGGCGACGATCGAAGCAGCGGCAATGCAAAGGCAGCTACGGTCTCCACGGACGATGGCCTGTTGCGGCAGGCTTGTCCCATTGATCCGGTAGCCGTCAACGAGGACGAACGTGGGCATGATTGCGTCACCGGAAACCCTTCGACCAAACCATCCGTTGCCGCAAATCATTGCGTCCGCTGAGGATGCCGAAAGCGCCCCAATGGCTGCTCTCATCGCTTGATGAGTGGCGTGAGCGATGCCAACTGCGTCAATCGAGGCTGGATCCACCCATCCTAGGGCAACGGTCGCAAGGCCGGCTAATTGAGTGACGAGCTGTTCGCGTCTCCCCGGCTTCAGGCGCTTCGAGTCATCTACGGCCGACAGCAGGGAACGGTCTGCATACACAACTGGATTGAGAACCGCGGCGCCCGCGACGATCGGGCCAGCCCATGCACCCCGTCCAACTTCGTCGACGCCAACAAATGAAACGACACCCCGACGGATCAGGGTGTCCTCGTGAAAAAGGTCGCCAATCGCTGGTCTCAGCGTCGTCGAAGTTCCTTGATGCGCGCTGCCTTGCCGGTAAGCCCGCGCAGGTAATAGAGCTGCGCACGACGCACCTTGCCCCGGCGCACGACTTCGATCCGCTCAATCTTTGGCGAGTGGAGCAGGAACGTGCGTTCGACACCAATGCCCTGGGAAATCTTGCGAACGGTAAAGCGGGTCAGGACGCTGCCACCGCGGTAGCGCATGCAAACCCCTTCAAAGGCCTGAAGGCGCTCACGGGTGCCTTCGGTCACCTTGACCTGAACGCGGAGGGTGTCTCCGGGGCCGAACTGGGGTACATCGGTTCGCAGCTGTTCACGATTGAGTTCGTCGATTACGTTCGCCATGGTCGATTTCTCCGCGGAGTGCGCACTCGCATGACGGCACGGTACCGCCGTCTACGTGCGACAGATGAATGATCCTGACGAAGCATAGCCTCGCCTCACTAAACAACAATGTTACCACCCGGCAACTCTGGCCTAGCGCGAGAGACGCCCCGACTGGTTCGCTTCGGCACCGCTGGGGTTTGCATGCTTCTACGAACCTGTAAGGCAACCCACCAGCGGGCATACAAGTCGGGTCGGCGGTCTCGGGTCCGCGATATTGACTGCATCCGGCGCCACTCATCAACTGCCTTGTGGTCGCCTGACCTGAGCACTTGTGGCACCTCTTGCCCGTTGACGGTTGCTGGTCTCGTGAAGTGCGGGTATTCAAGCAGGCCTGCGGTATGACTCTCATCAACCGCCGATTCTGGAGAGCCCAGTGCGCCGGGTTGGAGCCTCACGATTGCATCC
>BJHB01000381.1:0-3375 GCA_014191415.1 Chloroflexota bacterium | reverse complement strand
ATCACGGCAATCTGGCGACGATGACGCGATCAAACAGCATCGCGACGACCGGCGCGCACATTTCCATCATCGGCCACATCACGCCCGCCGAACTCGAGCGCGAAACGTCCGCGAACGATGCATCGAATGGCTTTCTGAACAGGTTCCTATTCGTCTCTTCGCGCCGGTCGAAGGCGCTATCGCGACCGGAACCACTGGACGACAACGCGCTCTACGACATGTCGCTACGTGTCCGTCGGATGCTGGACAAAGCCAGGCGGATCGGCCGGATCACGTGGCATCCGGAAACGATCGAACTGTGGGACGGGATCTACGGCGATCTTTCGGGTCACGATGCGGATGAAGACGGCGCGGATGACGGTGGCATGGCTGGCCTTCTTCTGAACCGCCGTGAAGCGCACGTTCTCCGGCTGTCCATGCTCTACTCGCTGATGGATGGATCGGATCAGATCCGGCTGATCCACTTGGAAGCCGCCGCGGAACTGTGGTGGTACTGCGAACAATCCATCCGCACCGTCTTCGGCGACACATCGTCCGACACCATCGAACACAAGATCTGGACGCACCTTCGGCAATCCGGTCGCCAGAACCGAACGGACATCTCGAACCTTCTAGGCCGTCACGTGCCATCCGCCAGGATCGACGTGGCACTTCAGGCGATGGTGACGAAGAAGCAGGTCGTGACCGAAAAGGTCGAGACCGGCGGACGGCCGATGGAGATGTGGTGGGCCGATCCGGATCGTGAAGGGCCATGGCCACTGAACAAGCCGCCTACATGGCTGCGGGACATACGAAGGGACATACGAACCCGTGTCCGGTAGCACCTTATTTCGCTTATTTCGCATTGCAACGGCCAGCCGATCCGGTCGCGTGAAGTCTGGCCGTGGTGGCCGGATTGACTGGCTTATTTCGCTTATTTCGCTTATTTCGCATTACAACGGCGCGCGGCGGCGCACCTTTCAAGGGGATCCACGGCCGTGATGGATGAAACCGTGGTCGCATCCAGGCGGACGCGAATGTACGAATATAGGCTACCTTTCCTACATAGTATAATTATATAATACTATTATTATAATAGTTACTATCTACTAGACACCATGGCTTTACGGCCGTTTCTGACCGCTTTCACTTCGTGCGTGCAGTGCGAAATAAGCGAAATAAGCGAAATAAGGGGTACGTCGTGGCACGACCGACCAAACTCACGACCGGCCTTCGCGGAACCGTGGTGTCCGAACGGTACTCGCCTACCGATCCGGCCCGGTCTCCTCCACGACGCGGTTCGTGCCGACGATGCCGGGCAGGAGCCACGTGGAGGGGCGGGTGAGTCGCAGGAATGCCCCCCGGCCGTCCGGAAGCACCTTGGTCGCGTTTACCGACACCCCGCGGATGTACCCGACCCACTGCCCGGCCTCCCACCAGTCCAGCTCGGTCACGGCCGGCGATGCGTTTGTCCCTGGTGGCACGGATGCCGCCTCGACCGCCGAGACGATGCCCGTCGCTGAGAGCCTGGGACCGGTCCCGGGCAGGCCCACCAGGTTCCACCCGGCACGCAAGTCAAGGAGGAGCCTGCCGTCGAACGGCACGCCGGTCACCCCGATGGTCGCCGGTGCCACCGTCCGCACGAAGTAGCCCCGTCCCGGTTCCAGTGCGAAGTCACCCGTTCCGGGGGTGCACAGATATGACTGCCAGCCACCATCCTGCAAGCGGGCAACCTCGCGCACGCTTCCCGCCGTGTTCGTCCCCGTCGTCCGGGCACCGTCGCAGATGCCCTTCGCGGTGAGGTCAGCGGAGGGGGCAAGGGGCAAGGCAACCAGGGACCATCCCGCATCGAGGGCAAGCGATTGGGTGACGGATGTGGCAAGGGTGGTCGCCACGGTTGCGGCACGCGCCTCGGCGACGGTCAGGGTGCGCCGGGCGTAGCCATCGGTCCCAGCGATGACCTCGAGCGTCAGGACGGTCGTGGTGGTGTACGGCAGGACGGCCAGACGCGACGATGCCCGGAGGGCGCCAAGGTCAAGCTGCCACCGCCCGGATGCATCGGCCGTCGAGACGATCGATGCCGACGACCCATCCCCGGCATCGACCGTCAGCACCGCGACGGCACGTCCCGGCACTCCTCCGGCAGACTTCGCGACCGTCCCGGCAACCGTGTCGGGCGGGGTGACGCCAAGGTGGAGAGGATCCGGATCATCGGACTGGACACCCCGGAGACCGTTGACCCCCGCAAGGCAGTCCAGTGCTTCAGGCGCGAAGCATCAGTCCACGCCAAGGAATTGCTCCCGCTCGGGACAGTGGTCATCCTGGAGACTGATCCCACGCAGGACCGCCGGGACCGGTACGGGCGGATGCTTGCGTTCATCCTCTTCGAGACTGAGCCGGGCATCACCGCCAACTTCACCGAGGTGATGATCGCCGGGGGGTACGGACACCACTACGTGTACCGCCGTCCGTCGATCTACGCCGATGCGTTCAGCGCGGCACAGGACTACGCCCAATCCTGGGGACTGGGACTCTGGGGTGCCGATACGTGTGCCGGACAGGCCTACCCGAAGCGTGACCTCGAGGACGATGGCGATGTGCCGGCCTCGGTCGCGCTCGTGCCGGTCACTGACGATGCCCAGTCCGGAGGAGAGGCCATTCCGGCAGGGACGATCCAGGGCGACGCACCACCTCCCGCCCCGGACGAGGCTCCCGTCCCGGCCGGAAAGCCATCTCCCCCGACGGCCGTCGCCACCCCCACCGTGAGGGCGGCACTGGCCGCCGTTCCCACGCCGACCGTCAAGACACCGGACGCACCGGCACCCACGCCAACGGCAAAGGCTGCACCAACGGCAAGGGCCACGCCGGTCGCCGCTTCGGCCGAATCATTCGACCCGTCCAACTTCCTCGGCAAGGGCGACGCCTTCAACTGCAATGCCTTTTCGAGCCAGGCCCAAGCCCAAGCCGTCCTCCGGGCTGATCCCCGTGATCCGAACAAGCTGGACCCGGACCGCGACGGCGTTGCCTGTGAGAGCAATAGGGCACCCAAGGACACGTCGCCCGTGAAGCGGTAGGGCCGGGATGCCGAACGCCATCGCAGTCCTAACAAAACTGACTGATCCCACGGCTCGCGGGCGGGTTTCCGGAGTTGCTCGACGCCAAAAGAGGGAACCCCATGGGGTTGCGTGCAAGTGTGCGCACCAAACTGCGACCAACCATCGGCTCGTTCGACGACGACGGACACAAAATGGGGCCGGATCACTCCGAAAACACATCAAAACCGCGGATATGCCCGCCAAATCTCACCAAAGCAGAGGCAAATCTCACCAAAGCAGAGGCAAATCTCACCAAAGCAGAGGCAAATCTCACCAAAGCAGAGGCAAAACCCGCCAAATC
>BJHB01000380.1:1241-3375 GCA_014191415.1 Chloroflexota bacterium | reverse complement strand
CTTGAGGCGTACATGACCTGTCTGGCGACCACTACCAACAGCCCGTCCCCCGTCTGGTCCAGTCCCGCCGCTACCGACGCCTCCAGATCGCCGCCCTGCGTGCCTATTCCCGGCAGCAGGATTGGTACGACCGGCGCCACCGCGCGAACCCGCGCCAGTTGTGTCGGTGCCGTTGCCCCGACGACCAGTCCAATGTTCGCGTGCGATGTCCATGTCGGTACCCGTTCGGCCACACGCAGATAGAGTGGTTCGCCCCCAACATCCAGTTCGGCAATGTCGGCCGCACCGGGGTTGGAAGTCCTGCAAAGTATGTACGTTCCCCGGTCAGCCCGGTCAAGGAACGGCAGCAACGCGTCCCGTCCAAGATACGGGCTCGCGGTCACCGCGTCGAAACCGTACACGTCAAACACCGCCGTCGCGTAAAGGCGCGTTGTGTGGTCGATGTCGCCGCGCTTCGCATCCGCGATCACCGGCACGCCATTGGGCACGTGTCGCACCGTCGCACGGAGTGTTTCCATGCCTTCGGGGCCAAGCGCCTCATAGAAAGCAAGGTTTGGCTTGTACGCCGCCACCAGGTCGCAGGTGGCATCAATCAATTCCTTGTTGAAAGCCAGGATTGCCTCATGAGCCGGCAAGCCTCGGAGGTGTTCGGGAAGCCGGTGCCTCTCCGGATCAAGACCGACACACAGGAGGCTTTCGTTTTTCCGCGACGCCTTTGCCAGACGCTGCATGTATGTCGTCATGTTGACTTCCTTCCACGCCTTCCGGGTCGGGATTTCCATCCGCCGTCCTGCGCTCCAACGCCATCGAGACCACCTGGATCACCCCGGAGGAATCCGATCATCGCGGTCACCGCGCTCGAAGTCTCCGATCCGGTATCGACCACGAGGTCGAATTGCCCACCGTAATCTTCTGAAGCTGCCATCAGTTGATGGATCTCCCAGTCGGCCCCAGAAGAAAATGATGGCGCCCGCCCGGACTGGCGCTCAATGATTCGACCCCGGACCACCTCATCGTCAGCGGTGACAAGCACCCGCAGGTGCGAGGCGCCCGTCTCCCTCGCAATCGTCGCAAGCCTCCGCCGTCCAGCCCGGCGACCGTTGGTCCCGTCGAATACCACCGAATAGCCATCGCAAAGCAGCGCCCTCACTACCGCGAAGCAGGTCTGATACACCGTGCCACTTTCGTCGCGGGCATAGGTTGGTACCGGGAACAGTACCTGCCTGACTTCATCAGTCCGCACGACCACGGCCTGAGTACCGTCGTGAAGATCACGCGCCAAGTGTGACTTGCCCGAACCTGGCAATCCCGCCAAAGAGATGATGGCCCGGTGCATCGAAGCGGGGGCGGTGCCACTCGCGCTCAGAAACGATCGAATGGCCAAGACCCGCTTTGATATCGGTAGCACGACAGGCGGCTCACCGGTCTGTGGCGCGAGGCTGTTGGTCATCGGGCGACGCTATCGTGTCGCAGCCGTCAGGACGCCGATGCGTCTTCGTCCACCCGTGCCGCACGGCGAAGAAACCAGATTGACCTCGCCAATTGCTCGGTGCACTCCCGGGTCACTTCATACGCCCGTTGAACCTGCTCGACATCTGTATCTGCGAGCAGGGAGATTGCGTGATCGAGACGTTCCGTCACGTGAGCGAGTGCCTCCATGGCAACCTCCCGCGAGTGAGCGGGCCCGTGTTCCTTCTCCATAAATCACCGCCTCTCCGCATGCTCGATGCGCTAGCGTCAGTGTAACGAACTCCCGATAACGCCAAACTGACCCATCGCACAAGTGGCAGGGCAGGTAGTGAACAGGTCTCGCGAACGGAATAACCCGCGTGACAAAGCCATGCCGACATTCGGTCCAACTGGGCGCAACACCGGACCGTGGCGCGTCCCCGAGGCCTTCGTTTCCACTCACGGACAAACTGATCACCCGGGCGCCATACCGCGGGAACGGTTTGGCACTGCGGTATCCTTCCACACGTGGGAGATACCGACGCACCCAGGACTTTCGTGATCATCGGCAACGGTGTAGCCGGGACCACAGCAGCCGAAACCCTCCGCAAGGGCGACGCCACCGCGCGCATCATCCCCACCGGTGACGACCCCCCCCCGCTCTACAACCTGGTGGCCCTTCCCA
>BJHB01000380.1:0-1231 GCA_014191415.1 Chloroflexota bacterium | reverse complement strand
CTGGCACACCGACAACAACATCGATCTCCTTCTCAACACCACGGTCGTGCGGATCGACCCTGAGCGGCAGCTCGTCGAGACAGATACCCACGGCGGATTCGCGTACCATCGCCTCCTCGTGGCGACCGGTGGAACTCCAAACCTCCTGAATGTCGACGGTGCACGTGGCACCAAAGGGATCTACCACTTCCAGACCCTGGACGACACCACCACAATCCTCGACCGCATCCGCAAGTCCAAGCACGCCATCGTCACTGGTGGCAGCTTCATTGCCTACGAGCTGACCGAGGGTTTCCGTCACCACGGCGTACGCACCACGTGGATGATCCGGGGCACGCGCTTCCTTCACCGAATCCTTGATGCCGAGGGCGGCGCCTTCGTCGACCGGCTCGCAAAGGCGGTCGGTGTCGAGACCGTCTACGAAGACGAGATCACTAGCGTCAATGCCGGCGCCGATGGCGAAATCTCGTCCGTCTACTGCCGGTCGGGGACGATCATCGACTGCGACCTCCTGGGTGCAGGCCTCGGACTGCGTATGCGCATCGAATGCCTCCGCGACACTGGAGTCAAGGTCAACCGTGGAATTGTCACCAACGAGTTCCTTGAGACCTCAGTGCCCAACATCTACGCCGCCGGCGACGTTGCCGAGTTCTTCGACGTCTCAATTGGCACCCACAACCAGATGGGCACGTGGAACAACGCCGGTTCGCACGGAAAGACCGCCGGAGCCAACATGCTTGGCGCACGACAGGAATACCGCGAGGTGCCCTACTACACCAGCACCATGTTCGACAGCCAGATGGCCGCGATCGGCATCATGCCCGAGTCCGTTCCAACCATGGAAGCCCTGGGACGCATGAACGACGAACGCGGCATCTACCGGCGCCTGTTCTTCCATGAAGGACGCCTCGCCGGGGCGGCCCTCATCGGGGATATCCGGATCCGGCGGCAACTGATGGACATGATCCGGTCACAGCGACAGGTAAGCAACGCCGAACGCGAGCAACTCCTCACGGTCTGACGCATTCCACTCGAAGGGTCGGCTTCAGGCCACCGCGCGAAGCACAGCGTCTAGAAGTCAGGCGGCGATCGGGCAAAGCTCCGCGTCTGCAAATCAAGCGGCGCATGGAGGGTGGGGTAGGGGTGCGGAGTGTTCCGGAGGGTAGGGAACGGATAATCTCGTGAGCGCCAAAACCACCCCCCAATACATCGGTCTGGACGTAGGCACAAC
>BJHB01000379.1:0-3408 GCA_014191415.1 Chloroflexota bacterium | reverse complement strand
CTTGCCCTTGCGACATCGGTTGCCGAGCAGCTGCCCAATGCCTGTGCCGGACAGGTTGCGATTGGCATTGACCGGGCACTGTCGTCGTGGTTTGGCCTCGTGGAGTCGGTGCCGTTGCGGGGCATGCTTCTTGCGCGTCCAGATCTGCTGGTAGGTGCCGGCATTGGCGACCGGTTGGGGATGGATGACTACCCACAGCTCAGGGCGTTCCTCGATGCCACCGTTGACGCGTAGGGGTTTCTCGGGCCGGACATGGTGACGACTGGTCACTACCTTGGATCGCGCGATGGATCAGGTGCCCTTGTTGCGGTGGCGGGAGTCCATCTCGCCGAGAAGTCGCATGGGGTAGCCGTGATTGGAAATGTGGTCACGCATCCGGAACATCGTGGCAGGGGCCTTGTCGTGGAAGATGCCACGCGCCTCGCACGTGCCTTGCATGAGACGTACCCGGTGGTCGGCTTGAACTGCCGGGCCGAAAACCTGGTCGCCCTTCACCACCACCGCCCCGCCTGATTTATATCCGCTTCGCCATGGCGCCTGTACAGATCCTTGGGGTTCGAGGAGCGTCACGCATTCGTGCACCAACGGTTTGTGCGTCGCGTCTGAACTTGAGTAATGGTTGCCAGGCTAAGCGCGGGTGCGGCGGCGTTTTGGGTCGGTCGCAGCGATGGCGATACCGGCGACGCCGAAGATGGCTATGGCGAGTGCCCATGCCCGGCCATCATCCTCGATGTGCTGGTCAACCGGACGAACCGCCTCGAAGAGAACTTTCCGGAAGCCAAGGTACTCGAAGGACGGGTCGACGCTTGACCCGTTTCCGGGACCAGGCACCATCGGCAGGATGGGCAACGGAGGTGCGATCCGCCAGAGGCCAGTGGCAGTGACGACCGGCTCGGGCGGGTAGATCGTGAGCAACTGGTCGTGGTCCCTCTCGGTGGCGACCGCGAGGACGTAGATGTTTCCGGCGAAGATCGTGAGTGCGACGGCAAGCGCGGCGATCTGGATGGGCGCGACGATGCGTCCGGCACGAGGCCCAAGAGTGGCGAGGGCGACCACGACACAGGGGTAGGCAACGGCGGCGTGCCGGTAGAAGGTGATCGGCGAGAAGTTGTCGGCGGCCAGCATCGTCGGCGTGAGGAAGATCACGCCAGTGCCAAGAACGGTGGCGAGGGGTACGCCGATGAGGCCGGGGACGCGCCGGGCGAGGATGCCCATCCCTGCGACGATGACCACGAGGACGATGGCGGCGACTGGGTTGCCTGCCTCCCGGGGCAAGCCGATGGTTTCGGCATACCACGGCAGGTTGTTGCGCATGATGGTGTCGAGGTTCGGCCAGACATGGGAGACTGACGCGATGTTCGCCCACCCACCCGGCCACGCGATGCCGAGATCCCGAAGCATGATCGCGCTGAAGGCGCCGGCGGGCGCGACGACGACCGCGACACCGAGAGCGACTGCCCGCCACGTGGCGACAGGCCATCTTTGGGGTCGGGCGATGGTGAGCGTGCCGAGGACGATGGCCCCCACGTAGACCATGCCCTCGGGCCGGGTCAGGAGGGACGCTGCGCCGGCGATGCCAGTGGCGATTGCAAGGCGGGCTGACAACGGGTGGTCACCGCGCAGGGCAGGCCACGCGCGTGCGCCAAAGGCCACGAAGGCTGTCAGGAAGGTCGCGAAGGTGCCGTCCGGTTGGGCGGCTCCGAACACGTAGGTGCGGGCATGCGGGATCGTTGCCATGGTTAGCGCAATTGCGATGGCCCAGACACGTCCGGCCCCGACCCCACGTGCGGCCCCCCATGTGGCGATTGGCAGGAATGCGCCGATGACGATGGCTGGCGTACGAAGGGCGGCGTAGGTGTGCCCAAGGAGACTGAAAGCGCCTTGGACCAGAAGGGGATAGACCGGCAGTTCGACGAGATAGTAGTCGCCGGAACCGGGAACACCACCAGTCACTGACCATCCAAGTCCGGATCGCCAGGCGTCTGCCACCGACCAGTACCGGATCAGGTCGTCAGTGGCGACGACGTGCCATGCACCGGTCGTTGCGACCCCGGTTGCCAGGAGCGTGGCGATGGTCATGAGGTCGCGACGCCGGTCTATGGCGGGGGTGTCGATGCGGACACGTCGGTCTGCGAACCACGGGGATGCACCGGCAAGCAGCACGGTTGCGGGGAGGAGGATGCCAGCGAGTCGCGGTTCGTGGGCGAGGGCGTGGAACAGGTCATCGGAGGCATAGGTGGCAATGGAGGCGATGCCTGCGACGATGGCCGCGGGAAGAAGGCCTCGCCAGTTGCCGGGAATTGCGCTTGAGATCGCCGAGGGCCGGATGGTGCCGTGGCGTACCCAGGTGCGTGCGAGGATGGACCACGCAGCGGTTGCAATGGCAATCAGGGTGAACGTGGAGGCCCACTTGAGGGACAGGCCAGTGACGGTGGTCCGTCCGTGCAGTGCAATGGTGAACAGGACGGCCACGGGAGTGGCGGCGATGCCGGTGGACAGGAGGCTGCCAGCGAATGACGGCCATGTCCCGTTGGTGATGGGCAATGATTGGGAGGATGGCGTTCGGGAGGCAGTCACTGGAGGTTCCCGGCCAGTGTAGCGACCTGCCCAAGCCCCATCGCCCCTTGGTTGACATGCGATTCGCTTGGCAAGAGGCCAATGATGCGGGCAGTGACGCGTTGACGGAGCGAAGCGAGGCGCACCGGGAGGGGATCGGTCCTGGGAAGGTCGACACGTCCGACTTCGGCGTCGTAGCCGAGGCTGGGGTGCGTAGTGGTGCCGGGACGTAGGGGGCGTCCCAGATGGTCGGTGATTGACACGATCACGCGGTACGTTCCAGGTGGCAGGTTTGCGGTCTCGATGGACATGCGATCTGTCTGCCATTCGCCGGACCGCCAGGCGTCGAGGCCGAACCGTTCGTTTCCGGGCACCTGATATTGGGTCACCCAGTCGAGGTCACGGGCATCACGCAGGCTAATCCTGAACCGGTGACCAGGCTCGATCCGTATGGGCGGGGCCCATGCCGGGTCGCGCAGGAGGGGGATTGGTCCGATCCGGGGCGGAGGAGTTCCCCAGAGGAGTGTGAGGGTTGAAGAACGCCATCCGAGGCCAGCCGCATCAGGGACGGTGAGGGTGATGACCGGGTGCGGGTCATCGGGTGCCTCTGGCCGGGACCAATCGGATGCCGACCAGAAGGTGGTTTGCGGGACGGTCTCCGGGACGATGGCACGTGACGGGTATGGAGTGCTGGCGAGGGCCAAGGTGATCAGGGCCGTGTGATGACCGCCTCCTGACCAGGGTTGGGTGACGCGGCGTCTGGCGTGGAAATGGGAAGTGGGGCAAGGGTGGCGGGATCGTAGAGGACAATCCGGACTTGGTACCGGTTCACGGGAGTACCCGGTGGCACCC
>BJHB01000378.1:0-3415 GCA_014191415.1 Chloroflexota bacterium | reverse complement strand
GATCAAAACTCAAATTCGCGGTCCGACACCCATCGCGGCTTGACACCCGGCGCGACGGTGCACGACCATCTATGTAGACCAGTCTTCGCCACGGTTGGCAGGTGTTTTCGCTCCTGAACCACAGCCCTCGGCGACGACCCCGAAATACACCATAGGAACTACGCCCGTGTTTGGCACCGCTGACGCCACCGCCGCCGTGATTGTCCTCGCTGCCAACGCAGCCATCTTGCTTGGGCTCGCCAGTTACCACTTTCCTGACCGCGGCTTTCCCGCGTTAGCCGCTGCTGTTCTGGTCACTGCCACCTCCGTGCTCCTTCTCGGCGGCGCAGTGGGAAACCTCAACGCACAGATTGGCGCAAAGGCAACTGGCGAGACGGACGCGTTGGCGTCGTTCGGCCTCGGTGTCGTCGTCATCATGACGATGGCCCTGATCCTCGCTTCGCGCAGCAGAACTTGGGGAACTTTGGTTTGGTGGAGCGGGGTTGCCTTCACCGCGCTTGCAGTGCCGATGCTCGCATTAGGAGAGCCGTCATTGGCGCTAGGTGCGCTCGTAGGCGGGCCCGGTCTCCTGATGTTCGTCGCTCACCGTCATCCATCAATTCCCGCGAGCCTGTCTGGTTTCGGGCTCTCCTCTGCGTCAGGAACGGTAACTCCCGACCAAGCTAGCGCGGAGCAATCACGCTACACACGGATTGCAGTGACCTTGACGGTAGTTACGTTGGGTCTGATCTGGCATTCCGGAGGGGTACCCGCACGGCCTTCTACAGCGGAGGCGAAAGTAGAAACATCCTTCGACGCTGATCTAGCGAAGCAGGGGGCGCTCCTGTCATCCGAGTACGGATGCAGGGGATGTCACAGTGTCGACGGGAGTGCTGGGAGTGGACCGACCTGGAAGGGCATGTATGGAAGCAAGGTCCGTCTGACAACGGGCGTCCAGATCGTGCGCGACGAGAAGTACATCCGTGAGTCGATAGTCAATCCAGATGCCAAGGTCGTAGCGAACTACTCGTCCGGCACGATGGCTGCCGGTCTGGGAACCAAGCTTCAGAACGAACTTACGGTGGACACAAATGTGCGCGCGCTCGTCGAGTACTACAAGTCAGTCCGCGCCGGCGAGCCGCCCGCCACCGACGGTGCAGCCGTGCCGGCGGGAGGCATGACCGGAGCGCCCGCCAAGTAGGCGCCGCATACCTTGACGCTTTCCTCTTCCGCCCGTTCCCTAAAGGCGGTTATCGCATCCTCAGGGACGTATTGCACCGCTTCAATGGTCAGCGCATCAAGGCGGTATAGGAAGTCTTCGAGTCGCGTGGCATCGCTTGTCGGCCTCGCCACGCTCGATCTCTTATTGTCGTTCGGTCTATTCCTCGCGAAGTCGGTCTCAAGCCTGGGGCCAGTAGAAAGTTCCCTTGAGACTGTTTCGGCAAATCGATACCTCGAAGGCGCATCGGGCAATTCAGCCTGATGCAGGACCATCTGGACGAAGCGGACGGCGTACCCGCGAGGAATGGTCGGGATCATCTCCTCCCAGTGCCGAAGTTCCCCCGCTGTCGCGACGTCAGCAAGGGCTGATGACAGCAATCCCGTAGTGAAGTGGCGTTCATCGATACTTGCATGAAGCGCCCATTGACGGTCTGCTCCGGCCTGAGCGGCCTTGAACTTGCTGTGGATACCGAAAAACGGCCGGTAAATCGTTAACGTCCACTGCTCGTCGGAGACAAGGTGGCATAGATACCCGGCGATGAACGCGCGCACGGGGCTTTCGAAGGGCAATGCCCTGAGCCGATTCGAGCTAGCAATCAACTTGAGCGCACCGCTTACCTCGTCACCCGGTACCCACCAATGCGTCCTTGATCGCGGAAATCCAGCGATCTTGTCAACATCCGGGCACAACGAGCCAGTCAGGAAAGCGGTGCGACCAGACGCTGAAAGGGGCAACTTGTCAGCTATCGACCAGGCGAGGCTCAGGTGCTCAAAGGGAGATGGCATCGCCGAATAGTATGGCGGGATGCTACGAAGTAGTGTTCTCCGGGCTCTCGGCACATCAGCCAGTTCAGGATTTCACGGCCAGTGGAACCCTGGAAAGAAGCCCGGAGTCTTCTTCATGTACTCCGCATACCCCGCGCGCGTTCGTGCAAGCTGCGCGTCAAGCATCCTGACACCAGACACTCTGACGAGCAGGAACGTCATCAGTGCCGGCGCGAAAATCGTCACCAACCCGCCAAGACCAAGATCTAAGGTGCAGATCCAGAACCCCCACCAGATCACGCTGTCTCCGAAGTAATTCGGGTGCCTTGTAAGACCCCAAAGTCCGGTATCCAGAACTTGCCCCTTCTTGGACGGGTCGCGGCGGAACATTGTCAATTGCCAGTCCCCGACTGCCTCGAACACAAACCCGACCAGAAAGACTATTGCCCCGGCTATGTCAAATGCTGAAACGTCGTCCGGGCCATCCGCCGACGCAGCAACCTGCAATGGCGCCGACACAATCATCACTAGCGTGCCCTGAAGAAGGAAGACTTGAAAAAAACTGAACCACCAATAGCGGTCTGGCCCATACTTTTTTCTGAACTCGGTATACCGGACGTCCTCAGCCTTTCCAATCGAACGGATCAGTAGGTGCAGCCATAGCCTTATGGCCCACATCCCTACTAACGTCAATAGAACAAGCTTTCCGGAAGTCAATCCGGTCATGAATGCCGTGTTTGCGCTGATAAGCAGGAAGCCAATTGACCACCAAGGGTCAATAATGCTCGCATCCCGCCTGATGACGCTCACAACCCAAAGCACAACCATGAGGAGGAGTTGAATGCCTGCGTTCGCCCAGAACATCTCCATGAATCTACCCCAGTCACTGATTACTAATTTTTTTATTATTTGCTATGAGTTTTATATAATGATTTGCCATAGAATAGCATTAGTGCATTGTCAACTCATGAAAAACATTCGAGGATCACGAGTGAGGCATTCACGACGAGGATCTGGACGGTCCACCGGAAGCATCCGCGACGCCAACGTCAGAATAGCCGTCGCCAGTAATCTGACCGACGGCTTTCGTGGCGAGACACGCTCCAGTTGAACAGCGCTTGCACTCGGGTGATCTTGGCGGATTATTTCATCGCCGACTTCATGCACGACCCATGCGTACGAGAACAAGATGACCCACAACCGATGAAATCGCGGTGAGTGCAATGCCCCACGCGATGTCAGCCGGGACAAGCATCACCGGCCACCCGGTAATCACTGCCCAGTTGGTCAGTTCATAGGTTCCATAGGCGACAAGCCCCAGTGCGCCCCCCCGGTTCACCGCATCTCCGACCGACTTTGCACCCATTTCCCCGTAAGCAGTCGTCGCGACGACGTACATTGCGTAGAACAACCCCGCGGCCAGGACATCATGTTGCGCACGCACTAGATT
>BJHB01000377.1:0-3425 GCA_014191415.1 Chloroflexota bacterium | reverse complement strand
CCTGAAGGCGGTAGCCTTCGCGCGCAAGGCCGGCTTGCCTGCGTTGGCGGATGACTCTGGCCTTGAGGTTGACGCATTGGGTGGCGAGCCCGGGGTGCGAAGCAAGCGCTATGCCGGTCCCGATGCAACGGACGCCGACCGGGTGGACCTGATCGTGTCAAAGCTGGCGGGTGTTGCCGAGCGCGCCCGAACCGCACGGTTTCGGACCGTCCTGGCTTTCGCGACTCCCGATGCTGTGATCGGGACCGGTTCCGGATCGGTTGAGGGGCGCATTGGTCTTGAACCATTTGGTGCCCACGGCTTTGGCTACGACCCGATCTTCCTGGTTGGCGGACATCGCCCGACGATGGCGGAACTGACCCCCGCCGAGAAGAATGCAATCAGCCACCGGAGCCGGGCAGTGCAGGCGATCCGTCCGGTTCTGGACACGTGGGTGGCGAGCCGACCCCCCACCCCATCGCCCGCCGATCTAAATACGCATCCCTTCCCCACCCCATCGCCCGCCGACCTACCTACGCTTCGCTCCCCAACAGGGTCCCCCCTCGATTCCAGAGCTTCGCAAGGTGGGTAACCGGGCCGGGGGCGGCCGTGGAGGTGGGGCCGGGCGCAGGATCGGTGGCGGTCCGCCGGTCGTCGAGGACCGCTTGACCGCCGCGATGCAACTCGCGTCCATTCTGGTGTTGGACGTCGGTGCAAATGACCGCCTCGGTCTGGGGAGACGTCTTGGGGTGCCGGTGCCCTTGACCGAGCCTCGTCAGGCAAGTGGACGGGTCCGTGAGGCGGAATTGTTCGAGAAGGCGTGTCGGGAACGCTTGGGGCGGCTCGAACTGACCTTGCTGCAACAATTGCATCGCCTCTTGTCGAATGGCGCAACCCCACTCGGACCGGTGGTTGACGAGGCGATGCGGGATCGCGTTCGCCTTGGTCTCAGTGGTGAGGGATCCGACGCTTCTGTGGGTACGGTGTCGGCCGCGGATGACACTTCGGAGAGATCCCACTCGACACTTCAACCGTTTGCGCCGTCCGGTGCATTGCAGAAATCTCCGGAACGCGTACGGATCAGCGAGGATCAGGTGATCAGCGCTCTCGGTCCGGGCGGTTCGATCAACGAGGCGATGGCGGGGTACGAACCCCGGCCTGGTCAGGTTCGGATGGCGCGCGCGGTGACGCGGTCGCTCAACGACGGCCTGCGGCTGGTCATTGAGGCGGGTACCGGAACAGGGAAGAGTCTGGCGTACCTCGTTCCGGCCTCAATGTTCGCGGTTGCGAATGGCCGGCGTGTCGTGATTTCCACGAACACGATCACGCTTCAGGAGCAGTTGTTCAACAAGGACATCCCGGTCCTTCGCAAGGCCCTTCCACACGATGTGCAGGTTGCGGTGCTCAAGGGACGAACGCACTACTTGTGCCTCAGACGGTTGAGGCTCTTCCTATCGAATGGTCTCGACGGTGCTCCCGAACGGATCCTTGCGGCGCGGATCGCGATATGGGTTCGGACCACGGAGACTGGTGATCGCGGCGAACTCGCGATTTCCGAGGCTGAGAGCTCAATCTGGACGAACCACCTCTCGGCTGACGTGATGCATTGCACGACGCGGCTCTGCCGTGACAATCGGTCCGGTCGATGTTTCCTTGCGCGTGCACGGCGCCGGGCCGAGGGTGCCCACCTGCTCGTCGTGAACCATGCCCTGCTGCTTACCGACCGCGCGATGGAAAACCCAGTCCTTCCCGAATATGACGACGTGATTCTGGATGAGGCCCACCATCTGGAAGCGGTTGCAACCGATCAACTTGGCACCACGGTGAGTGCGCGCGAGATCGGTTTCGAACTGGCTGCGCTGAGCCAACCGCAGGGTGGGACGCGGTTTGGAGGCACGGTTGCCCGTATCGCTGCCGTATTTGTTGAAGCGGCTGGAGAACCCGGGCGCGAACAGATCGCATCGATCACGGCGCCGATCCATGAAGCGTGCGAGGTGGCACGTGTGGCGGTGTCATCCCTTTTCGAGGTCTCGACAGACCTGATGGACCGTGCATCGCGAGGGGGCCGTGGAGATGCGGTTGACCGCGAGCTAAGGTTGACGGAAAGCCATCGCGAAAGTGAATCGTGGGGACCGGTGACGATAGCGTGGGATGAGGCGTCGGCTGCCCTCGCTCTGGTTGACCGTGGCTTGCAGGGCATGGTTGCAGCGTTTGACCCGTTCGTAGGGAGTTCTGAGACGATCGATGATGCTGTAGCCGATCTCGCAGCATCGCGTCAGGCGATCGGTGAGGCCCGTGAAAGCCTGACCCGCATCATCGCGGCGCCCGATGACACCGAGGTCTACTGGATCGCCGGTGCCGGTCGCGAGATGACGATGCATGCCGCGCCACTTGCGGTTGACGTGCTGTTGCAGTCGAACCTGTATGAGCAGAAGTCGGCAATCATCATGACCTCGGCGACGATCCAGGTTGGAGGATCATTCAGGCATTTCAGAAGTCGCCTGGGCTTGCCACAGGACACCATGGTGCTTGAGGTGGCATCGCCGTTCGACTACCCGAATCAGGCGCTCTTGCTGGTGCCCCGTGACTTGCCGGATCCGACGTCTCCGGCCCACGGCACGGTGATCCAGGACATCCTCGCGGGGGTGGCAAGTGCCATGAATGGCCGGACACTGGTCTTGTTCACCTCGTATGCCTCACTCCGGGCGGCGCACGACCACCTGCGCGAGATGACGCCGCACCTGACGATCCTTGGTCAGGGAATTGACGGGCCCCGGAGTGTGATCCTTGACCGGTTCCGAGCCACTCCCAACGCAATCCTGCTTGGTACGAACAGTTTCTGGGAGGGCATCGACGTCGTTGGTGACGCACTGTCGTGCCTGGTGATCGTGAAGCTGCCATTCACAGTTCCGAGTGACCCGGTGTTCGCGGCGCGGAGCGAGTTGCTTGAGGATTCATTCATGCAACTTGCGGTGCCCCAAGCGGTGCTTCGACTGAAGCAGGGGTTCGGCAGGTTGATCCGTAGCGGCACTGATCGAGGTGTCGTGGCCATTCTCGACTCGCGTCTGGTGACGAGGCGCTACGGGCAGACCTTCCTGGATTCGTTACCTCCCGCGACGATCGTCCATTGTGGCGCGCGGGAGCTTGCTGGCTTGGTAGGTGACTGGATCACGCGGGTTCCTGACGATCTGGTTCCCGAGCACGTGGCGGGAATCGGACATGGAACCGGTCTGGAGTGACGTGCTCGGCGGGGCTGCCCGCGGACCAGACTCCGGGCGGCGCTTGACAGTCGCAACGGTGCCAACGTAAAGTCGGCCTGAGATGATGGTGACTTCGCCACGGTTTGCACCCTTGGAGGCAAGTTCCTCGGGCAGTGCTTTGCCTGGCGGGGTTTCCTTCTATTTTTTTAGTACCCCGGTGTGAGTTCACGGCCACGATCAGGCCGG
>BJHB01000376.1:0-3429 GCA_014191415.1 Chloroflexota bacterium | reverse complement strand
ACTCATCTGGTTCGCTGAAGGCGACGTTGAATCGGGGTCATCTGCACCCAATGCCTTTGAAGGGTTGTGGTTCGCCGTGGTAGCACTCACCACCACTGGTGCAGGAGTGAACGCCCCTACAACCCTTCTCGGACGAGTGGTGGCCTCTTCGACCATGATCATCGGTCTCGCCCTCTTCGGTGTCTTGACCAGTGTCATCGGGCGGGCGATGCTCAAGTCGCTGTTCGGTGACGACGGTGGTGATGATGGTGACCTCGCGACGCTCGATTCCGGCGACGATAATGGAACACGGGTGGACTCCGGTTCCGTCTCGAAGGTCGGGAACTGATAGAACCCATTGTCTCGTCGACCGAACAGGATTTCACACAGGGGGAAAGTGGTCATGGCCGCCACGGAATCGGGCTTGGACGGCTACGGTCGCGATGTCTATGCCTCTGCCAAAGGCGATGTTGATGAAGCAACCATCGAGCGCCTTAGAGGCGTCAGCGTCGCAACCGCGTGGTCAGTGCTGAGCAAGGCCGGCATCCTCCATCCCTGCATGGCAGGTGTGACCCCGCTGTCGGGCCCTGAGGGATTCCCCCTTGTTGGTCGAGCCAGGACACTTCGCTACCTTCCACTGCGTGAAGACCTGTTACCGCTTCTGCGCGCTGCAGGTCATGCAAACCCCCAACGACAACTGTTTGAACTGGTGGGTCCAGGCGACATCGTGGTGATCGATGCAATGGGCCAGACGGAAGCCGGAACCCTGGGAGATATCCTGGCAACGCGTCTCAAGGCGAGGAACGTCGCCGGTATCGTCACAGACGGATGCGTCCGCGATGCGCCATTCATCAAGCGGATGGGTATCCCGGTGTTCACCAAGAGCGTGCATCCGGGGGCCAACACCAGCGCACTGCTGCCATTTGAATTCGACGGACCCGTCCAATGTGGCGGGGTTACGGTGCTACCCGGCGACATCATTCTTGGTGATGAGGATGGCGTCGTGGTTATCCCGGCTCATCTGGCAGCAAAGGTTGCCGACGACGGGCTTGAGCAGGAACGCCTTGAAGGGTTCCTACGAAAACAGGTAGAGAACGGCGAGTCCCTGCGTGACGCATACCCTCCAGGACCCCGCCTGCGCGAGGCCTATGAGGCGTGGTGCCGTGAGAACCCCCACAGGTAAGTGATTGTGACGTCGGTGCCACGTACTGCATGACTGGGAACCCGGTCTGGCGTACCATCGGGGAATGATTTTGCAGGGCCATAACCAGTCCTGTGACCGTTGCCATGAAGTCGATCAAGGGTCGCGAACATGAAGTCATCGATGACCCAAGACTGGTCCGGGGCAACCAAGGTCCCAGTTCTCCGGTCTATCGCGCACACGCTGATCAATGGCAATTACGCCATTTTCATGGCCGGGAGTTTCTGCTCGGCGCTCGGCGGGTGGGTTCAGGCCGTCGCCATCGGGTGGCTTGTGTTCGATCTGACTGGGTCACCATTCATCTTGGGTCTGGCGAACTTCGCGCAGATGTCACCACTCTTCTTCCTCGGCCTCATCGGCGGCGTTCTTGCTGATCGTGCCGACCGTCGAATCGTCCTGATGATAGGACTGTCAGTCGGCACCGTAGCAATCTCCATCCTTGCCGGACTGACGTATATGGGTCTGGCGACGGTCCCCATCATCCTTCTCATCTCCCTCGTGCTGGGACTGGCCAACGCTGCCGTCTGGCCCGCATGGCAACCCTTCATCAAGGAACTTGTGCCCACCGAACGACTGCGTGAGGCCATCGCCTTCAATTCCGCGCGCTTCAACCTCAGCCGTGTGCTGGGCCCGGCTTTCGCTGGCGGCCTGCTTGCCAGTTCAGGCGCCGCCGCCTGCCTTGCGGTCACCGCGGCAACCAGCTTGACCGTGGTGGCCTCGACCTACGCAATCCGGCGCCCGGCACCACTCAGGGCGGCACGAGGCGCACCGTGGATGTCGTCGCTCGGCGAGGGTCTCTTGTACGTCAGGGAAGACCGTTTCTCGTTCCGCCTGTTGGCCGTGACGACACTCTTCGGATTGGTCGTGATGCCATATTCGACTTTCCTGCCCGCCCTCGCACGTGACGTCTTGCACTGGGGACCGGAAGGACTGGGACAACTCCTGACCGCGGCGGGACTGGGCGCAGTCGGCGGAGCCGTCTTGAACGGGGCCCCGTTCATCGGTGCCCATCCCAGGCATGCGATGGTGGCATTCAGCCTCATCGGCGGAATATCAACGCTTGTGCTCGTCGCGGGCGCACGGTTTCTCGAGGTCGATGCCTGGATCGCGTGGTTCGCACTCGCAGGCACAGGACTGGGTACCGTTGGCTTCCTGACTAGCGCGAACGCAACCCTCCAGATGCGCATTCCGGATCATCTCGTGGGCAGGGTCATGGGATTGTGGGTAGTGCTCAACGCGGGGACCAACCCGCTTGGCAGCTTGGCACTGGGGTGGTTGGCGGAGTATGTCCCGCTTACCACCATCTTCGGAATTGGCGGAATGGCCAGCATTGTGGTCGCAGGAAGCCTGGCAATCGCTCTGAGGAATGAACCAGACACCTTCATTCCCGCCTGAAACTGGTGAGCCCCCGGTCGGTTGGGACGTCAGAGGGTCAGCGCGTCAAGGGCAACCCTGAGGGCATCAGGCAGCGCGTACCCGACGGCTTCGATAGCAGCATCGACATCCGCAACGGTTTCTGTACCCACAATCACGCTGGCGATCGCCGGACGGCCAAGCAACCACGACAGGGCCAACGTCGCCGGCGCCTGTCCCCAATCCTGCGCAATCGTGACGAGGCGGTCTGCCAGATGGATCTGAGACGGGGTGAAGTCAACTCCACCACGGCGGACCCGTTCAGGGTCTCCGGCCGGATGGGCTAGCGAAACGCTTCCGGTCAGCAGACCGACTTCAAGGGGCGAGTAGACCGTAACGCCAACATCGAGAGTGTTGCACGCGGGCAGCACCTCGGTTTCGACAGCACGATTGGCAAGGTTGTAGGGCATCTCCATGGCGATCGGTGCGGACCAACCACGCCGATCGCAGATCCAATGGGCGCGTGTCAGTTCCCATGCAGCAAAATTCGAGAACCCGACATATCGGACCTTGCCGTCCCGCACAAGGTCATCAAACGCCCGGAGCGATTGTTCAAGCGGGGTGGTTGGATCCTCATGATGGGCGTAGTACAGGTCGATGTAGTCGGTCCCCAGACTTCGGAGCGACGCCTCACATTGGGCAACGATATGGCGTCGGGTCAATCCTCCGCCACGCGGACCGCCATCATTCGGTCCATCCCCAACCCGTTCCTGAACCTTCGTGGCGATGACCACTCTGTCCCGCCTGCCACGAACAGCCTTGCCGACAAGTTCCTCCGATCCCGGCCGTTCACGCCACGTTGGCATCCCGGGGCGATCAACGCGTTCCTGATTGCC
>BJHB01000375.1:0-3432 GCA_014191415.1 Chloroflexota bacterium | reverse complement strand
CCAGACCGCGCATATCTGATCGGGATCAAATGGCCGGACCAGTTCGCGAAGTCCCAGGGGGTGCGAGATGTCGTGCTGACTGTGGTTCTGCACGCCGAGCGAAATTCCAGATGCAGCCAGTCGGGGCACAGCCGTTTCGAATTGCCGTTGAAGATCGGAAATCCGTTCAAGGTAGCCAACGCCCCGGGGCATCCCGACACACACGCGCATAAGTCGCGCGCGACTCGCGGCGCACGCTTCGATCATGTAGTCGGTCAACGCCTCTGAGAATGACGGCGCAACGGTATCGATCACCACACCGGCATCCGCGAGCGCGCGGACTGCCTTGGGTAGCAATGTGCCCACAGCATCGGGTGTGACCTGGAAACCCGGGCGGATCGGGAGTTCGACACCCCAGAACCCGAGGGATGCGACCGTTTCAGCGAGTTCTGATAGAGACTGATCACGCCATGGCTTCGTAAAAACCGTGAATCGAGTGTCAGACATTTCATTTTTCCTTGACAGGCGCGCCAAGTGACTGGCTTGCTAGCTAGCCGGTCACGCCATCGTGCCGAGGCGTTCGGCGAGGATTTCATGGCGCAATGGTTCACCTCGGACGAACCGGGTGATCTCATCGGCCATGACCTCACCCATGCGCGAACGTGCCTCCCATGACGCACCCGCAATATGGGGTGTCAGGAACACGTTTGGAAGAGTTCGAAACGGATCATCGGGCGCCAATGGTTCGCGAGGGTAGACGTCAAGGGCCGCGCGGATCCGACCCGATCGCAGTTCGGCTAGCAAGGCGTCCTGGTCGATCGCGCCGGCGCGTGCCGAGTTGACCAACAGGGCGCCACTACGAAGGCGTGCGAGTTGTGGTGCCCTCACCAACCGGTCGGTCTCCGGTGTGGTTGGGACGTGGTTCGAAAGCACGTCGGCCCACGCGCACAAGTCATCGATTGCCGCAACCTTCCGCACCCCAAGTGACGACGCCGCTTCGTCAGACAGGTACGGATCGTAGACCCCAATCTCACACCCGAACGGTGCGAGCAAGCGCAGGAATGCCCGCGCTGTCTGGCTCATCGCGATCAGCCCCACCCGCTTCCCCGCGAGTTCGTTTCCGTGGCCCTCATGCGACGACTTCCACGCACCGGCACGCATGCTCTCGTGGAATGACATCGCCAGTCGCAACCCGGAAAGTGTCGCCATCAGGCACCACTCGCCGACCGCCGCTGCAATCACGACCGCGCCGTGGGTGACCCTGATGCCTCGCTCGAACACCTCTGGTGTGACAAACCCCTTGACCGTGCCGGCACCGTGCGCAATCAATCGCAACCCGGGTAACGTGTCAAGCAATATATTGTCAAAGTTGGGCATTCCCCAGCTCCCGAGGACGATGGATACATCGTTTCGTTCGACCCGCCACGTGTCAGGATTCCGGGAGGAAGCATCGTCGGAGAGCCAGCGGATCGAGGCAACCGCTTCAATCCGGGCCACGGTGGCCGGATGGAAGAGTTGTTCACGGAGAACCCCGTTGACCAGGCATAGGACGGTCGGCTTGGCGTCGGACATCGGTGTTTGGGTTCCCTTCTGGCCGCACGCTTATGCACGCGCGGTGAGCTCAGGGTCGACCTGACCCGGGATCTCCGGTCAGCCGGTCGTCAGGAGAGCCTGTGCGAGGATCCTTTCGGCGACTTCCATGGTCTTGATGGCATCGCGGAACGGTGATGACGTCAGGTGTCGTCCGGTCAACAGGGAATCGATGAACTCGCGATCCTTCGCGAGGAACCCGCGCGCGTCAATCATCCTGTCGCTTCCCGAGACCGCTTGTGCTTCGTAACGCACACCCTCATCCGCCGCCGTGGTTGCGTCGAAGTAGTGCATGACACCCTCCTGATCTCCCTCGGCGCACGCGCCCGGGGCATGCATCTCGATTCGGAAGATCCGGCGTCCCGAGGCCCAGTTGCACAGGACGATCCCGTGTGAACCGTTGTCGAATGTCAGTGAGGCGTGAACCCAGTTGATATCCGGCGTGCCAATCCGACGGCACCGGCTTTCGACTGCAACGACCTCGGCGCCACTCTGGGTGCCCCGGCCACCCCCGCATAGCCACCTGACGGTGTCAATCGCGTGGACGCAGTCATCCATCATCCGGTCACGCGCGCCGATCATCGGTTCGGGACCCGGCTTGTAGAACTGGACCATCGCCTGGGTGATTGGACCAGACGCGCGGACACGTTCCCGAAGCGTCGCGAGGATTGGAGCGGCCCGCCGTTGGAAACCAACCTGGGTCACCACCCCGGCGGTCTCGGCGAGGTGCGTCAGGATCCGCGCCTGGTGCATCGAGAGACCGAGCGGCTTCTCTATCGCCAACGGCAGGCCTTGTTGGAGGCACCAGACCCAGATGTCGTACATCAGGTGGGGTTGCCCGATCACGAAGACCCCGTCTGGCTTCATCTCCGACACCATGCGCCGGTAGTCCGAGTAGCGTCCCGCAATCCCATACCGGTCAGCCGTGGACGTCAGTGCGGCATTGTCAATGTCGGCAACCGCGACGATGTCGACGTCCGGGAATGACGCCAATGACGGGTAGTGGACAGTGTTGGCGAGACGGCCCGCACCGACCATCGCAATCCGGACCCGTTCCTTCATCAAACCCTTCACTCCGATTGACTCACCCGACCCGTCAATCCTGGTCAATCCGGACGATACGGTGGTTCCCGGTATCCGCCACGAAGATCGTTCCATCATCATCGACGGCAATCCCGTGAGGATCCGAGAACTCGCCGATGCCGTTGCCCGCGGTCACTTCAAAGGCGTCCATCCCCGGTACGCACGACACGCCACACGGTCGACCCCACGACGCCACGGGACGTCCATCCGGATCAAGCTTCTGCACACGGTTCAAACCGGCATCGGCCACATAGATCCCACCATCCCGACCGAATGCGACGCCGGCAGGACGCCTGAACTCGTCCGATCCAGTCCCCAATCGCCCGACGATGAGCGACGCGTAAGAAGAGATCGGACCGATCGAATTTGGAGTTTGAGGTGCGAGGCCGCCGACGACAATCTCAAGCCTGCTGTCGCCAGCGTCCTCCATCGCATAGCGGTCGGTCTCGGCAATGACCATCCGCCCGGTCCGGTCTACTGCCAGGCCGGCAATTTCGTACACATGCGCACCGTCGCTCGCGATCTTGTCGATCACTCCGGTAACCGCCCCGTCGGGAGCCTGACAACAGATCCAGCTCGAAAGGACGCGGATCAGGCCGTTCGACAGATGGGTCCACGCCGTGTAGATCGTGCCGTCAGGGCCAATGGCAATGGCCCGCGGTCCCTGAAGAACCATTCCGGCGGTCACGAACGGCGCGACTTCCTTCTCGAAATCGGTCCCACGGGTGATCCCGGGGGCTGCCCACGCCTCCCGGAAGCGACCGGAGGGCGAGAACCGTT
>BJHB01000374.1:0-3475 GCA_014191415.1 Chloroflexota bacterium | reverse complement strand
GGGCTGGGCCACGGGCTGGGCCACGGGCTGGGCCACGGGCTGGGCCACGGGCTGGGCCACGGGCTGGGCCACGGGCTGGGCCACGGGCTGGGCCACGGGCTGGGCCACGGGCTGGGCCACCGCATCCGCAGGGATCATGGTCCGGCCACCGCATCCGCAGGGATCATGGTCCGGCCACCGCATCCGCAGGGATCATGGTCCGGTCACCGCATCCGCAGGGATCATGGTCCGGTCACCGCATCCGCAGGGATCATGGTCCGGTCACCGGGAGGGATGCGACCCGGACGGTTGCCGGAAAGTGCACGGCAGGCAGGATCCGGCCGAACCACGGAGTGGCACCGGGGACGGCCTGACGGATGGCGTCGTGGATATCCCGGCCGTCGATCTCGTCACCGAGGGCGTCCCAGCCGTCCCGCTTGCGCCGTGCGAACACGTCCACCCGGCGCACGTTCCCGAACAGCCGTTCGACCTCGGAATAGAACTGGTCGGGCTTCTCCGAATGGGCACGGACCGGAGCGGCGAGCAGGCGCCTGACGGCGCGGTCGGCACGCGACACGCCTTTCCCCCGGGTCAGCACCCAGCATTGTTCGGGGTTGGCCCGGGTGTAGTACCCGCCACCCAGGTGTTCGGCACCACTTGGCATGCGCTTGGTCCAGCAGAAGCCGACGGTCTTGTAGGTCAGGCCCCACGTACGGACGACGTCCAGCGCACGGGGAAGCAGCGGGTCGGTGACCCACAGGAGGACCACCGCATCCGGGGCAAGCAGGTCACGCACGGGCAGGGAGGCGATCTCGGCGATCGTCATGCGCGGATACCGGGGAGACCGGCCCTCGCCCTTGGCGGACCGTGCCGACCAGGTCCACGGCGGATCGATCGCGGCGACGGCATAGGGGCCACGGGGTTCAGCCACGCTGGACCGGGTTCCGCCCGGGAGACGGGACGCTGACGCGCGGGATCGCCCAGGTGGGCTTGGGCACGACCGAGCCATCGGTGAACCGCTTGATGGTCGCCACCGTCTCCGGTTCACCCGGGCAGTTGGTTGCGCAGGGCGGAAGTAGCCACGGCAGGTACCAGCCCAGGATTTCCCGGGCGACCCCGTGGTGCGTCGTCAGTCCGGTCTCGGCAAAGGCAACCGCGAGGTTGCCGTGGAACCTGATCCGCAGGAAGTGCCAGCAACGGCTGGCCGCACCGGCGCGGAGTTCCCGGGCGGCGAGGTCGAACCAGCGGCTGGTGCGCGCGGTACTGAGCCAGTGCGCCCACCGCAGGAAATTGGTGGCCGATGGGGATGGACCGCCGGGACGGGTCCATCCATCCGCCGCGCCGCCGTGGAGCAGGAGGTGCGCGAAGCGGGTGGCGATGTGCCCCTCGGCGGATCCGGGATGCTCCCGCCACGACGGGCGGCAATGGAGGGGGTCCCAGTCCAGCCACGCAGTCCTGCATGAGCGGCAGTATGTCCCTTGGCGGTTCCGGTGTGCAAAACCGGTGGCCGGCAACTACCTGGACGCACCGGTGTGTGCCATGTGGTAGGTTGCGTGACCAAACAAGGGAATTGCCATGGAGCCTGCACTTCCCGGCATGGGGATGCAGGGGCACGCACCCGGTCCTGTTGCTTTGGTGCCGGTCTCCATCCGGTCCGGGGCACGGTTCACTGGCTGGCGCATCTGGTCCGCAGCGGTCCCTGCGGGCAGTGGGAAAGGCGGGAATGTGATGGGAATGACACGTCGTCGGCATGCGGCTGGTCTGGCGGCATCCGGGCTTGCGATGACGGGGTGCTGGGGAGGCTTGGAGGGCAGCGGTTCCCCGGCCGTCTCCAAGGAACCGGTCACGCTCCGGTTCGTGCCGGCAGGTTTCCACGCCGATCTCGACCAGGTCGTCGTCGACCAGTACCAGCAGGAGAACCCGCTGGTGAAGATCGCCTTCGAGCCGATCCCGACGGCATACGTGGACAAGATCACCGCGATGCAGACCGGAGGCACGCTGCCGGACGTCATCTACGTCGCCGATGCCCATGTCAAGCCATTTGCCGCGAACAAGATCGCTGCCGACATGGAGAAGCTGGCAGCAAAGGACAAGGCGTCGCAGGACCTTCTCAAGGACGTGTATCCGGCGATGCTGAACCTCGGCCGGGTCAAGTCCATCCCCGGGCAATACATGCTGCCGTGGGCGCTTGACGTCCTGGTCATGTACTACAACAAGACGATGTTCCAGGCATCCGGGGTGGCATTGCCCAAGCCCACCTGGACGTTCGACGACATGCTCGCAGCCGCGAAGCAGCTGACCAAGCCGGGGGACACCCCGGCACAGGGGCAGTACGGCATGAACCTCAGCTGGACGGCGTGGTCGGAATACGTCCCGTGGATGCGGGGGTTCGGTGGTGACCTGGTGTCCGCTGATGGGAAGTCCCAACTGATCGACTCGAGCGGTTCCATCGACGGGATCGAGGCGATGGCGAGCCTGGTGACCAAGCACAAGGTCGCTCCGCCGATCGGCACGGACTTCGGGGGCAACGGGTTCCATCTCGGGAAGGTCGGGATGATGTTCAGCATCCGGAACGCCTCGGTTGCCACGAGGAAGACCGTCGGGACGAACTTCGATTGGGACGTTGAACTGCGCCCGGCGTTCCCCAAGAAACGCGTGACCGGCATGGGGACGGCTGGAACAGGGGTGTCGACCCAGACGAAGCTGCCTGACGCCTCCTGGCAGCTCGCGAAGTACACGATCAGTCCGTCTGCCCAGAAGATCTACGCGACCAGTTACGGTGCCGTGCCGGTCCTGCAGTCGCTGCGTGATGATCCGTCGTGGAGGAAGCTCGCTGCGCCACCGGCGAACATCGACACGTTTGTCAAGGCTGCCGACTACGGGACGCTGCCTCCGGACACGCCGCTGTCGTGCGGAACGGTGTACGTGGGCGACCTGAACGTGCTGATGACCAAGACCCTGACCGACATCGTCAACGGGAAGGTGGCGGCCGGGCCGGGCCTGCGGGACGCCGCGGAGCAGGTCACCGCATGCATCGCCAAGGCGTGACAGCGGAAGAACCCCCCTCGGGTCCGGACCTCAGGCGTCACTGGCAGTCCGGGCGCGGCTTGGCACGCCTCCGGGGAAGTCGCTGCTCATGGGACACCCATCGCGACGTGCCTGGCTCACCCGGCCAAGTGGGGTCGACGTGACTCCAGTGCCTCCGGTCAGACCCGGAGGCACGACCGCCACTGGTGTGTGACGAATGATCCTCCCGAACCGTCCACCGCCGGACGGCGGTTCGCCATGGCCGGATGCTTGGGTTGGCCCGGTTGGGTCGGGTGCCCCACAGGCCGGGAGGACCCGGGAGCCGATGGAACGTCACCGAAGCCGGGTGGGTCGGCATCGCTGACGTCGCTTCCAACCTGATGGTAGCTGACGAGCTGAGACACGTTGCATCAAGTCAGCAACGCCAGTTGGTACGATGCGCCCATGCCGGATTTGTCGTGACCAACCG
>BJHB01000373.1:0-3477 GCA_014191415.1 Chloroflexota bacterium | reverse complement strand
GGCTATCCCGGGTCGGTAGCGTTTCGGATCGACACCGTTCCATACCGTGTGGATCTTCCCCGCGTCCCATCCGTGCGCGATCAAGTCCTCGCGCATCGCGTGGGATACGGTGACGATTGCGTCGGCGTGATGTGCCATTGACGCCTCGAAGTTGCGCACCGACGCTGAGCCTCCCCCACCCGGTTGCCGTCCCCATTCCGCGCTGTGGATGTGAAAGACAACTGGCACCTTCCGGTCCTTTGCCAGACTGAGGCCGGCTATTGCCGACAGCCAGTCCTGGACGGCGATGACGTCAAGGCCCTCGGTCAGTCGCGTCTCGCCTGTCGCCTGTAGGTTGAAAGTTATGAGATCCGACAGGTAGCCGCCCCAGTTCCGGAGGTCGTCGTTGAGCAGGTGGGGGAAGACCCCAGTGATATCGAACAGTGGCAATCGCCGCTCATGCACGCGTGGGTGAGGTACCGGCACGACCGTTTTCGGCCAACCAACTTGGTCTGGTGACCACACGTGCACCTCGTGACCAAGGTCGGCCAGAGCAGTCGTGATGCACTGGCTATACGTGCCAAGCCCCCCCACGATGGTCGGCGGAAACTCCCAGGTGTGATGGGCGATACGCATTGGCGCTTCCTTCATGTCCGGCGTGTCAGCGGTCGCTGTTTGGCGAGTAGCAGGGACGACCGCCCGAACGGGCTTGCCACGAAATGGGCTTGTCGTGCGCCGGGTCCTCATTTGGGCTTTGAAGCAAGGTAGTCAAGCTTGCCAAGAAGGTTTGCGATGACCCGGTTCCACGTGAACAGAGCTGCCGTCCGTCGCGCCTCTTCGCGGATTGGATCGAGCCATTCCGGATGTGCCATCAGATGCCGGACTGCACCGGCCAGTTCCTCAGCGTCATCAGTCTCGATGGCGAGGCAATTCTGAAAGCTGATTGCGTAGTCCTCGCCGGTTGCGCCGACAACTGCAATGCCGCCTGCCCCCATCACTTCAAGTCCTACGATGCCGAAGGGTTCGTGACCGCTGTTCGCCAGAACAGCGTCGGCGGCACCGTAGCAGGCTCGCTTGAAGTCGTCACTCAGGAAGAACCTCAAATTCAGGACATCTGCATCACGTGACGCTTCGGTCAGGGCACTGACTGCAGCCCAGTCATCGCCACGGGGCGCTGTCACGTCCTTGACGACCAGCCCGCGTCGATAGGCGTGCGCGAGAACCTGACCACCGTGTGGTTCGATCCCTCCCCGCACGACCAATCTGACCCGATGGCCACCGCGCTTCAACCGGACAGCGGCTTCAACCGCTTGCATCCACCGCTTGTCCGGGTCGAAACGCCCAATCTTGAAGAGGAATGGCGCCCCACCGACCCCGTGGCGGATTGCATCGGTCATGTGCTTGTCTGGCGGGGCGAGAAAGCGGTCGGGAATGCCGTTTGGGATCACGAGTGGGTTCAGACCGAGTGGCCACATCAGGTGCTTCATGTACCGGCTGACCGTGGTGATGGTCGAGACGAAACTCAGGCGGGTCCAGTTGATCTGCTTGAACGCGAAGGTGTTATTTGCATTCCAGAGCAGGAGAGCATGATTGCGCAGTCCAACTGAGTAGAGGAGATCGCTGGTCCGCCAAGTCGCCTCCGCGGTGTGCCATTCCTCGGCAAGCACCGCGACAGTCTTGCCCTGCGCTGCTGCCGGCCCGACGATGTGATCGGCAACAAGCCTCGGCACGCTATCGTTGAAATCGCGCACCTTGAGGTACTCACCGTCGTAGACCCCGTTCGGGTGGCTTCGACTGATCCATTGGGACCACCGGTAGAGGTGGAGGTTTCCGTGGAATTGCACCTCATGCCCCGGTAAGTTCGGATCCCCCACGAAGATGAGGTGCGTGCGAAACCCACTTTCGGCGAGTGCTTGCGCGAGTTCGGTCACCCGTACGCCCAGGCCCCCAGCCATGGAATACGGCTGATCCGGCCCCTCGAAACTGAGGAGAACAACCTCCAGGTTTCCGGGATTGAACCCCGAACTTGCTTGGACGGACGTCGTGGAATGATCGGTTCTTGACATGTCATGGTCTCGGATCTGGTCGCCTTGGTTGTCATTGCCCCCGCCAGATCCGTTGTCTGCGTCGGGATCAGTGGCTTCAGGGGCTGTTTGGTCGTTCTGAGGCGTTTCGGCGAATGTTGTCTCGGTCTCGATGTCGGTCGAATGACGAGGTTCCTCGTCGGGTCCGGAAGCTGACGAGGACGCCTTCGGAGTCGACGTCGCTGACCTACGCGCTGCACCGGCCCGGGTTCGGCTCCTGGCGACCGGTTCGTTAGACGCACCGGCACCTGTTACCGGGGACGTCTCCGAAAGGTTTGGTGTCAACGGGGCCGGATCAGTCGGGACTTCGCTAGCGGTTGCGATCTCCGCTTCCATCTCCGGCGCACGGCTCTTGACCTTCCGCTTCGCTGGCAGTGCCCCGGTCAGGGACGCAGATGTCGAAGCGGGGACGCGTCGACGACTCGGCGCGCTTGATTGGCTTGGGCCAGCTTCGTCGGACGGATCTGAGGTTGTCAGCGTCGTACTTCCTATTTGATCGGGGAACAGCCGGTGCCGGGAAAACATGCCAACCGTGCGTCGGCATGCCCCAGAACTGCGATACCCGATGAGCGGTGCCGAAACTGGAAACCGCTGTACGAGATCGACCACGGTTTCCTGGCGTTCATCGAGTCGGGTCGGCTTGTGGCTCAACCGGCCACATGATCAGACCTCAGTGTAACCCGGTCACGGTGGTGCTCAGTGGTGTGTGATGTCGCGATTGCAACGGTGGGTGCTGCCAATACCGATGGTGCGATGCAGGGTATTCGAGGTGTCAGTCGTTACAGGGTCAATGTCAATGCACCCATCCACGGAGGTTCCACGCCGGGAAGGCGCGCAGATCGTGCGCGCGGGCGCGATGCTCTTCGTTGGACTTCTGGCGAGCAGACTGCTCGGTGTCGGCCGCGATGTGGTCATCTCTGCCCAATTCGGAACCTCCGGCGACCTTGACCTCTATATCGCCGCATTTCGGATTCCCGATCTGATTTTCACGTTGATCTCTGGCGGAGCCTTAGGTTCGGCGCTTGTGCCAGTCTTCGCACGTGCCTCGAATGGGGGTACCGATGGGGTTCCTCCCGACCCGGATTACCTTGATCGTCTGGCGCGGGCCGTCCTAACCGCAGTCACCCTGATTGCATCCGCCGGTGCGTTGACTGCGATGGTCTTTGCGCCATACCTCGTAGAGATCGTGGGGGCCGGATTCTCGCCGGATGCACGATCGAGGCTCGTGGATCTGGTCCGGCTCATGCTTGTCCAACCGATCTTTCTCGGTGCAGGCGAGGTGCTGACTCGGTACCTGAATGTCCGTGGACATTTCGCGGTAACGGCCTTTGCGCCCGCGGTCTACACGTTGGCGATCATGGTCGGTGCGACGGTCCTCGGGCCAATTCTCGGCACGACTGGCCTTACACTCGGC
>BJHB01000372.1:0-3480 GCA_014191415.1 Chloroflexota bacterium | reverse complement strand
GGTACCCATCTTTCGTGGCACCGAACTTGATCTTTGACCACGACCCGGGGGCCGGGCCGGTGGCCTGGAAGACCTCGGCGCGGGACATGATCAACTTGACCGGACGGCCACTCTCGCGGGACAGCAGTGCGGCGACCGGTTCCAGGTAGACATTCACCTTGCCACCGAATCCGCCACCGATCTCCTGCGGGATCGCCCTGACCCGTGACACCGGGACCCCCAGGATGCGGGAAGTGCTGTCGCGGACGGCGAACGCACCCTGGGTCGAAGTCCAGATGGTGATCTTGCCATCCAGGTTCCACATTGCCGTCGCGTTGGTCGGCTCGATGTACCCCTGATGGATCATCGACGTCGTGAACTCACGTTCGACGATCACGTCCGCCTTGGCGAACGCCGCGTCCGGATCCCCGAGTTGGTGACGCGCGTGCTTGGTGATGTTGGAGTGGATGCCGGTTTCGTTTCCGAGTGACTTCTGGGTAATCTCGGGATGGATCAGCGTGGCACCCGGAGCAATCGCATCCTTGATACCCACTACCGCTGGCAGGACCTCATACACGACCTCGATCAGCTTGCAGGCCGCCTCGGCCACATGGACATTGATCGCCGCGACGGCCGCGATGGCGTGCCCCTTGTAGAGGGCCTTGTCCGTCGCAAGGATGTTGTCGCTCATGTACTTGATGTTGCCGGCACCCTCACCGAGATTGACTTCCCGGTCTTCAGCGGTCGGAAGATCGGCGGCGGTGACCACTGCATGGACACCATCGAGGGCACGTGCCTTCGAGGTGTCGATGCTGACGATCCGCGCATGGGCGTGCGGACTGCGCAGGACCTTCCCGAAGAGGAGGCCGTTCAGATTGGTGTCGCCACCATATGTGGCACGCCCGGTCACCTTGTCCACGCCGTCGTGACGGATTGGACGCGTACCTACGACATTGAAGTCGCCGAACGACAGAATGATGTTTGCGCCGTCATTTGTGGAAATGACTCGCGTCGGTGCGGTTTCCCCGGTGGGACGATCAATCGTCGTTGTCATTTCGCTGGCTCTCTCTCACTCATTTCGGCCCGGATAACGCAAGTCGCGAAGTCCAAGGATTTCGAACTGATCAAAGCGTGATCAGGTTGGCTGAATGACCTCAATTATCTACGTAGCCGGCGTGAAAAACCGTGCCGTCACGCCCGGGACGATCCCAGAGTTTGCCTGATAGCAAGAACCGACCCCCATCCCCGGAAGGATGGGAGCCGGTAACTGAGAAGTTCGGACGCGGACACAAGATCCCAGTCCGACTAAATTACTCCGAGGCCGTGAAGGACTGCACCCGGGTTCATGGGCAATGCATGCATCCGCACGCCGATTGCGTTGTGGATGGCGTTGGCTACCGCCGCCATCGGTGGCACGATTGACGCCTCGCCGACGCCTCGCACGCCGAACGGATGCCCCGGGTTCGGGACCTCGACAATCACCGTGTTGATCATCGGCACGTCAAACGCTGTGGGAAGCCGGTAGTCCAGCAGTGACGTGTTGGCCATCTCACCCTTGGAGTTCATGAAGTACTCCTCGCTGAGCGCCCACCCGATCCCCTGCGCACTTGCACCCTGCAGCTGGCCTTCGACATAGCTCGGGTGGATTGCCTTCCCCGCGTCCTGCACGATGGTCCACTTCAGGATCTGGGTCTTGCCGGTCTCGACGTCTACCTCGACGTCCACGATGATCGAGGCGAATGCCCCGCCGTGGCCCTGTGGATCAACGTTGCCGGTTCCGGTGATCGGCCCCCCGGTGTCCTCGATGTGGTGAGCCGCTTCCTTGAAGGACATCGAGTGGGTGCCCGCATGGAAGGAACCGTGGTCGTAGGACACGTCGTCCGGCGCGACCGACCACACCTTGGCAACGCGTGCCTTCATCTGGGTGATCACACTGCGTGCCGCTTCGATCGCGGCCAGTCCGGTCGCGTACGTCGTGCGGCTCCCACCGGTCACGCCGGTGTAGCCAACCGAGTCGGTGTCCACCACGCTCGGGCGGACATCCTCGGCACGGACCCCAAGGATCTCGGCCGCCTGCATCGCAATTGATGCACGGCTCCCACCAATGTCCGTCGATCCCTCGATCAGGGTGACCGACCCGTCGCCGTTCACACTTATTGACACGCTTGACGCGAGGCCGATGTTGAACCAGTAGCCGTATGCAACACCGCGACCGCGCTTGGTCGATGGCGAAGGGGTACCAAGCGGCGCACGGTAGTGGGCATGCTCCTTGGTCGCGTTCAGGACCTCGATCCCGCCAACCTTCTTGTGCAATGGTCCCTGGACTAGCCGTGTTCCCTCATGCGCGGCGTTCAGGAGACGGAACTCGATCGGGTCCATCCCGAGCTTCTCGGCTAGCTCGTCGATCACCTGCTCGGACGCGAACGCGGCTTGCGGAGCGCCGGGAGCGCGGTACGCTGCCGTCTTCGGACGGTTCGTCAGCACGTCGAACCCGTCAACCCGCATGTCATCACACTTGTACGGCGCGAAGACGCAGAGCATCGCTGCACCCGTGTCGGATCCGGGGTACGCCCCGGATTCCATGTACAAGTCCGCGGTCATCGCAACCAGATGGCCTGCCTTTGTGGCGCCGAACTTGATCTTTGACCATGATCCGGGGGCTGGGCCGGTGGCCTGGAAGACCTCGGCGCGGGACATGATCAACTTGACCGGACGGCCACTCTCGCGGGACAGCAGTGCGGCAAGCGGCTCAAGGTAGACATTGATCTTGCCACCGAAACCGCCACCGATCTCCTGCGGGATCGCCTTGATGCGTGATACCGGCACACCGAGGATCTCCGCAGTGCTGTCGCGGACGGCGAAGGCACCCTGCGTTGAACTCCAGATGGTGATCTTGCCGTCCTGGTTCCACATTGCCGTCGCGTTGGTCGGCTCGATGTATCCCTGATGAACCATCGACGTCGTGAACTCACGTTCGACGATCACGTCCGCCTTGGCGAACGCCGCGTCCGGATCCCCGAGTTGGTGACGCGCGTGCTTGGTGATGTTGGAGTGGATGCCGGTGTCCTTGCCGAGTGACTTCTGGGTGATCTCGGGATGGATCAGCGTGGCACCCGGAGCAATCGCATCCTTGAGATCCACGACTGCTTGGAGGACCTCGTACACGACCTCGATCAACTTGCAGGCCGCCTCGGCCACATGGACATTGACCGCCGCGACGGCCGCGACGGCGTGACCCTTGTAGAGGACCTTGTCGCTCGCAAGGATGTTGTCACTCATGTGCTTGAGATTGCCGCCACCCTCGCCAAGGTCAATCTCGCGATCCTCGGCGGTAGGTAGGTCCGCGGCGGTAACCACTGCATGGACACCATCGAGGGCACGTGCCTTCGAGGTGTCGATGCTGACGATCCGCGCATGGGCGTGCGGACTGCGCAGGACCTTCCCGAAGAGGAGGCCATTCAGCCGGGTGTCCCCGCCGGACGTCTCACGTCCGGTCACCTT
>BJHB01000371.1:0-3484 GCA_014191415.1 Chloroflexota bacterium | reverse complement strand
CGGATAGGCATGCGCAGACAGCATAGTGCCAGGCATCCAGTCGGTTGGTTGATCCCTAGTGGGACGCGTGAGGTAGACGCCGGGCGGCGATGGTCTGTCGGAGTTCGGCGGCGGTGACGGCGATCGTTCCGGCCTGTGAAACGGCAATCGAGGCGGCAGTGTTGGCAAGGGTGGCGGCTATCGAGGCATCGGCCCCGGCAAGCCACGCGAGGGTGAAGGTCGCGGCGACAGTGTCCCCCGCCCCGGTGGGATCGACCGCGGGCATCGTGTGGGCCGCAATGTGGAAGGCGCCGGGCCGGTCTCGGGTTACGAGGGTCATTCCTTCCTGACCGCGGGTGATGAGGATTGCCTTGGCATCGAGGCGGTCAAGGAGGGTCCGCGCCCCGGTTTCGACGCCTGCGTCTCCAGTCAGGGAATGTCCGAGTTCGGTCTCCGCTTCGGGTTGGTTTGGTGTGAAGATGGTTGCCCCGCGGAAGCGGGCCAGGCCCCCGTGGGCATCGACGACCACGGTCACGCCACGTGCACGCGCGACCGGAAGGCAGGCTTCGATGATTTCCGGATGAATGACGCCGTTCTCGTAGTCGGAGATGACGATCGCGTCGGTTTCGAGGATGGCGTGTTCGAGATAGGCGACCAAGGGAGTGATGACGGCGGGGTCGAGCGGGCGGTTGTCGAGGCGGTCGAGTCGCACGACGAGTTGCTGTGCCTGCTGTTGGGCACCGGCGGCCCAGATCCGGGTCTTGGTGGTGGTCGGACGGGACGGATCGACCATGACCCCGGCGACGTCCATGCCACGGTCGCGCAGTCCGATGACGAGTTCGCGCCCCGTCTGGTCGTCACCCACTACCCCGGCCAGTGCGACGCGGGCACCCAGCGCGACGAGGTTGGCAGCGACGTTTGTTGCGCCACCCGGGTTCAGCGTGCTGCCAGTGTGTTCGAGGACCAGGACTGGTGCCTCGCGGGCTATGCGGTGCGGACGTCCGGTGACGTGTTCGTCGGCCACGATGTCGCCAATGACAAGGACGCGGCGACCTTGCCATTGGCGGGTCACGTTGCTGGCGTCGTCCCGCCCCTCGTTGCCCGTGTTTGCAATGCGCTGCGCTTCATCGCCACTGGTTGCACTGTGCGTCGCCGGGTCGGTTTCCATCGTCTTCTCTCGTCAAGCGGAACGCACCGTGCGCAAGCCGGGCATCCCGTCACGGCATGCCCCTGAAAGTCCGCACATGAACGGCCGCTGCGGGATGCACGACCAGACCGGCATCCACACGCGGTGTATCCCAAGAGGAGTTACTCCCCCGGTTCGCCCTCGAGTGTCGTGATGGCATGGTGCAGGGCGGTGCGGAAGCGGTCAGGGGCGAACCTGAGTGCCTGCGTGCGACAGTCGTCCGGATTGAAGTCGGTGGACTTGAACGATTCGAGTGTGTCGGCCAGGGCATCGGCGGTCGGTTCGCTGAAGAAGGTTCCGGTCACGCCCGCCACGACGGTTTCAAGCGCACCACCGACGCCGTACGCAATCACTGGCTTGCCGCATGCTTGCGCCTCAACGGCGGTCAGCCCGAAGTCCTCCTCGCCGGGAAACAGGAACGCACGGCATCCGGCCAGTTCGTGGGCGACGGTCTCATCACTGATGGCACCAAGGAACTGGATGTTCGGGTCATCACCTGCAAGGGTTCGCAGGCGTGCTTCGTCGACACCCGACCCGGCGATTCGCAAGCGCATGCGCAGTCGCCGGCAGGCGAGGATTGCAAGGTCGAGACGCTTGTAGGCCTCGAAACGTGCGACGGCGAAGAGGTACCCATCGTTCCCGCCGGCATGCCCATGCGCGGTATCGGGTTGGTTCAGGAAGCGGTCGACAGCGACTGGTGGATGGACGACGGCGCGGGAACTTCGGCCGTAGATCCGGGCGATCCGGGATTCGATGTAGCGGGATTGGGCGATGAAGTGGGTCACCCGGTTGGCGGCCCGACGGTCCCACCGACGCAGCCACCGGATCAGGATGGCATCGATCACCTGGGCGGGAGCAACGTGCCCAGAGAGGTTGGTCCCACGGTTCAGTCCCCACAAGAAGCGTGGAGGGGTGAAGCAATAGCACAGGTGCCTTCCGCCCCGGATCGGCTGAACGGCTTTCGCACCGAAACTCGCCAGTGAAATCACGGTGTCGGCGTTGGGGTGCAAGCCCGAGAACGCAATCGGTTGAAGCAGGGAGTAGAAGCGGGCAAGTCGTGACGTTGCCGGCAGGCGGTTGACCCAGGTGGTCTGGATGGGCATGTCGTTGAAGGCAGGGGGGAACCGGTCGGGCAGGTGGAGGAGTGTGTGGATCGGTGCTTCGGGCCAGATGGCGTGGACCTGGGCGAGGGTGCGTTCAGCGCCACCGTGCACGTACAGGTAGTCGTGGATGATGGCGCGCTTCATGCGGGTGTTGCTCCGCTACCTGAGGGCCTGCCCGTGCCCACCACTGTCCTACCTACTCGATCCGGAAATGGTGGGCGGCGGTGCGAAGCGGGAGATCGCGGTGAGCACCTGGCGGGGGGTGATGAGATCCTGGCAGATGGCATGACCGAGGGGGCAGTCGGCGATCCGGGCGAGGGTGTAGCACGGTCGGCAAGCGAGTGTCGCACCAAGGATGATTGCGCGATCCGGTGCGGTGACGATCGGACCACAGACGGCGGGATCGGTCGGTCCGTGGATTGCCACCACCGGTGTCCCGACGGCGACCGCGACGTGCAGCGGCCCGCTGTCGCCAGTCACGACGACGCTCGCGTTGGCAAGGATCGCGATGAGGTCACGCACGGTCGTCAGGCCGGACAGGTCACGGACGTCGCCCCACGCCGTCGCGGGCAGGGATTTGCGCGGATCAGGCCCTTGGCCCACCACTTCATCGCTGATCTGCTGACCGAGGTGGCGGTCATCCGCACTGCCGACGATCACGATTGTCCGGCCCGATGAGACGAGACTCTTGGCAATTGCTTGCCACGAGGTGATTGGCCACCGCTTTGCGCTGCCGTTGGTCGCACCGGGGTGCAGGACCACATATCCGGCAGTATCCGCCTCTGTTACTCGGGAAGCCGACGTGGACCCCTCCCCCGTCGCCGCGGTATCGGGGAGTGACCCGCGGTGGCTTTGCGCGTAGGGGATGCGGAAGCGGTCGCACGTGGAGTTGCGGTCGGCGAGGCTGACGGTGATGGTGTGACGGCCAGCGGAAGTCGGGTCCGCGGTCGGGTCGTGGTGGGGGTCGTCCAAGGTGACGTTGGTGGATGCGGTTGGATCATTGCTCCCGGTGGTCGATGGGGCGGCCCCAACCCCGGCCCCATCGCCCCTGATGTATGGACGCTTCGCTCCGGGGATACGGGCAATGGCATCTTCCGGGTGGGTGAGACGGTCATCGGGTCCGTGCTGGTGTCCGGCGTGCGCGATCAGGGCGGCGCGGCGCTCGGCAAAATGGTTGACGTCGGACGGTTCACTACTGGCGTGATCGTCAGTTGCT
>BJHB01000370.1:0-3485 GCA_014191415.1 Chloroflexota bacterium | reverse complement strand
GGCCCAGTGGCCGGGGACGCGGTGGCCAACCCGGTCACGTCGCCCACCAGCGGGCCATGGCGCCATGGCGCCATGCTGACGGTCGCGGCGACCTGCCGCATGCACGGCCCTGGACCTGTTCGCCTCCCTGGCCGAGGTCTGCACCGCGAGCATGGCCGGCCTTGCCGCCCCCAGCTCCTCCCCGCCCCCGCCTGATCCCAGGCTGAGCCGGACGTGCCAGGACCAGTCACCTGGTGCGCGTTCCCAACTGACCCCCGTGAACGGTTACGGCGCCGACGGGCGTGGAGTGACTGGTGGTGAATGGGATACGGCAGGAGAGAGGGTTCCGATGGCGCAACCGGATTACTTCGGAATCGTGGGGGCGGTGCTTGCGGTGGTGTTGCTGGTGGATATCTCGGTGCTGTGGATCCCGGGGAAGCAGGCGCCCGAACTGCTGGGACAACTGGTCTTCGCGGTGTTCGGGTTCTACTTCGGCCGGGCAACGCTTGCCCCGCGTCCCGCACCGGAGAAGGCGAAGGAGGGGGACCCGAAGGCGGGGGATTGAGGACAGGGTGGGGTCACCCGTCGGCGACACCGATCCGCGGACAGATGTCCGAGAGGGGGCACCCTTCGCAGACCGGAACACCACTGTGGCAATGGTCGTGCCCGATCTTCCACGCGCCCCAGTCGAGGTCTCCCGGATAGGCGGGGTTGAGCACCCGGGCCGCACGGACCGAGGCTTCAGGATCGATCGAGGCGACCAGACCCGCCCGATGGAAGACACGGGCGGCGTGGGTGTCCGGCTTCATGTCCATCATCCTGAAGCCACCTGGTCCGGGGTCGTAGTCCATCTCATCGTTCAGGACCTGGACGGTCATGTGCGCGATGCCGGGACCGACCCCAAACAACGCGTCAAGCGTGCGGATGACATCGAGTACCGGCCGGCCGAGCCACACCTTGCCTGCGTCACCGGAGAACTCGTCGACCACCGTCGTCGCAAAGTCATGAATGGTCTTCGCAGCCCGTAGCGGGAACCGTGGTTTCGGCGCGCACGTCATGATGTTGGTGAGGATGTCCTCCACCGATGTCGCCTTCAGTTTCTCGGCGTCTAGGTGCCCAAGTGCCTCGATCAGGGCATCCACGAACCGCCACGCGACTTCGTAGTGCATCGGCCCCTGAACGATCAGGCCGACAAGCAGTGCCATCGGACGATCCCGGTAGCGATCCGGAATGTCGGGATGCTGCTCCCGGTGCATCCGGCGGAAGGCGATCAGCCGGTCGCGCACCGCAAGCCGTGGGTCATCAGGGAGAATGTGCCCACGCAAGACCCTGTGGACACCCGGATCCTGATCAGCTGTCGGCAGCGAGGCACCTCTGTCGATTTTCGTCATCCCGGACCGCGCCTCCATACGGCACATGAGCCATGCCTGCCCACATGACAGATGTGAACCGGTCAGGTCTCACCACCTCCGTGCTTGCTCCACCCCCTGCTCCCCCTTGTCATGGCAGACCCCGAGCGACTGGGGGAAGCCCCTTCACCTCACCGATCGCCGGAAGACGGCGACCTGCCCAAGCTCGTCGTCATTCTGATGCAGTTCGACTTCCCGGGGAAACCGGGGGTTCTCGCTGTTCTTGACATCGCGCAAGGCTCCACTCCGGTGGTCCTCGGCAGTCAGGTACATCTTGCGTGATCCGGCCGGATCGGGCGTCCGCTGTTGTTGAAGCGCAAGCGTGCGTGCCAGTTTCGTGACGTGGGTCCGCAGTGCCCCGGCGACCTCCTGATAACCGTTCACGGGGGTAGGGTGCCGGGTGCGTTTCCTTTTCCCGGGCAATGCGCACCGTCTCGGGGTCGAGCCCAATGACGGCGCGTCCCGCAATCTACCACGCGACGCCCCGCCGAGCATTGATCCGGATCCACTCGGGCACGTACCCGGCTGGGGAGGCCTTCGCGAGAAGCCTGCGGGCAGCTTCCTCAAACTCAGGTGTGCGGTCGTTGTCCACGCCTGCATGATGGCGCGCCGTGTCCACCCGCCAGTCACCGGATTGCGCACCGCAGGTGAAGCGGCGTCAATCCGGTGGCCGGTGCGAGGTGGGCGTCAGGACCCGTGTCCCCGATCGTGGTCTAAAGGAGGGGCGCGCGCTCATCATGGCGATTCCTACTGGACTTGCACCCATTCATCGGACAGTCATGGGTTTGGGAGCGGACGGGGCAGACGGTTGGGAGGCTTCGAAGGCGACGGGGCTGAGGGAGCCTTTGTGACCCATCTCGAAGGGTTGCCAACGCGGTATATTGGTAGGATCGGCAGGCTTCGGGAATACGAGGCGATCCGCCGGATACTACTTGGCGCGGATACGTTAAATAACATTCCGGATAACCTGTTGTGACTACCCTAAACGCACGTATCGAAGCCGATTACCCTGGCGGATACCCTGGGACAACAGTCCTAGTCTTTGAGTACCTTGGGAACACTGAGTACGCCACACCGATGGTGCAAAAACACGCGACCATCAACGCGGGCTATTTCTTGTCGGGGAACGCAAACACGGCAAAAATCCAAGCCGTTGCGCGATTGCGTGATGGCACGAAGGTGCCCCTCGATGGCCGGTGGATTGCCAACCGTGACGTGCTGCACGTCGTGCGGGACTTTCTGTGGCAAAGGTTCTTGGACCAGAAGCACCCGGTAGGGCCATACGAGGTGCCGCCCTGGGTGCCGCAACCGTTGCCCGATGCGTTTGGGCCGGACGATGAGTACCTGGAGTACGCGCCGGTCAAGTAGTCACGCACAAGTGGTGCACGGGGACAATGCGTCGACGGGCCATGATGTTTGCTTGCCCGGCCAGTGTGGCCGGAGCGCTGGCGACTGCCCACTCTTTGGGTGCAAGACCAGACCTACCAGCGTCGGACACGCCGGATGCAGTCCGGGTTCGGCGAGCTCCTGACCCAAGGCATCGGGTCGGCTGACCCCAGGGTGCGACGGATGTGCGACGGCATCGACCACCTGTGGCCGGCCCTCTGGACGTATCTGGATGACCCCGGGGTCGAACCCACCAACAACGTGGCCGAACGCGCCATCCGGCCTGCCGTCCTGTGGCGCAAGGGGAGTTTCGGCACACAGTCCGGGAGTGGTGCACGGTTTGCCGGCGCCATGCTGACGGTCGCGGCGACCTGCCGGATGAAGGGACTGGACCTGTTCGCCTACCTGGCCGAGGTCTGCACCGCGAGCATGGCCGGCCTTGCCGCCCCCCAGCGCCTCCCCGCCCCCGCCTGATCCCAGAGTGTCTTCAGGCTGCATCGGACGTGGCAGGACCAGTCATCAGGTGCGGGTTCCCAACTCACCTCCGTGAACCATTGCGACCGTCCCGGGTGCCGGGGTTGGGTAAGGAACCCTGGGGGAACCAATCCCTCCGGTTCCTTCACTCGCACCTTCACCCGGTCGTGGTTGCGATCTGGCGCGCGAACCCGCCCAGCATCCCAAGCGTGGACGGCTTTGCGCATCCCGGGCGGA
>BJHB01000369.1:0-3530 GCA_014191415.1 Chloroflexota bacterium | reverse complement strand
TCTGCTACTACGCCTCGTGGGCGCCATACCCCCTGGACCGCGAACTGGACCTGATTGCCCGGGTGGCGCAGTCGTCCCGGGTGCGGGTGGCACCGGTGGCGCGGACGGTGATGGGTGCCGGTGTGGACCTGCTGACGATCGGTGAAGCGCGGCCAGGAAAGCGCACATGCTGGATCATTGCGCGCCAGCACCCGTCCGAGTCGATGAGTGGCTACTTCCTGGAAGGGATGCTGCCCCGGCTGGTGGATGAGCACGACCCGGTGGCGCGCCAGTTGCTGGACCGAGCGGTGATCCACGTGGTGCCGAACATGAACCCGGATGGCACGCGCCTTGGGCACACGCGGGGGAACGGGGCCGGGGCGAACCTGAACCGGGAGTGGGCCGATCCAAGCCCGGACCGAAGCCCGGAAGTCTTTGCGGTGCGGGCGCGGATGGAGGCGACCGGGGTCGATTTCTTCATGGATTGCCACGGAGACGAGGAGTTGCGGTGCGTCTTCCTTGGAGGGCCGCTGGAGATCCCGTCGCGGACGCCACGGTTGGCGGCACTGTTCGGGCAGTTCGAGCGGGCGTGGATGGCGGTATCGCCGGAGTACGAACTGGGGCACGGGTATCCGGGAGGTCCGCCGGAGACGGCTGACTTGCGGATGGCGTGGAACTGGGTGGCCGAACGGTTCGGGTGCCTTGGGGTGCTGCTGGAGCAACCGTTCAAGGACACCAGTTGGGCGACGGACCCGGTGCGGGGATGGTCGCCGGAGCGGGCGACACGGTTGGGGGCGTCGTTTGTGGCGGCGTTGAACCAGGTGGTGGCGCACCTTCGCTGATGGGTCGAGGTTTAGGGAGCGAATCGATGCGGGCAGGGATGCCCGCGGACCAGGATGAGGCCCCCCTGGGAGCGCCGGCGCCCTCGCCGGCAGGGTTGCACAAGATGTAATCGGGTGAGACTTTGCACACGTCGGCCTCGATTGACAGGCTTGGCGTGACACGGTCTGCGATGGGGCGTGGTGGGCAAAGCGATGCGGGCAGGGATGCCCGCGGACCAGGATGAGGTTCGTGGATGCCCACTGTTCGCGACGGATGAGAATCGTGTGGTGCCGAGATGCCCGCGGACATCTTTTTCAGTTAGTGTTTCGCTGAACTGCATGTATTACTGAGGAGAATTCGATGCCATCACGTCCCATGTGCCAGGTCTGTGGAAGCCAGAACCACCCGGACTACTACCAGTGCGACAAGTGCGGTCATATTGTGGGAGGCACGTGCGCGGGCCTGATCTGCAAGAACAGCAAGTGCCTGGGCGGGCACTACACGAAGATCTAGGGAACCTCTGGCGGGCACGCCGTCCAGGGCCGGGTGGTGACGGACGCGAGGTCGTTGTGGACGGCCGTGATGACGGGTGCCCAGTCGCCGGCGGTTGCCTGCCGGTAGAGGCGGGCGCTGGGATACCACGGGCTATCGGTCCGGTCCACGAACCATCGCCAGTCGGGGATGCGGCACAGGAGGATCCACACCGGTCTCGCCAGGGCACCGGCAAGGTGGGCAATGCTGGTGTCGACGGTGATGATGAGGTCGAGCACGTCGCATAGCGCGCCAGTCGCGGCGAAGTCGTCCAGTGCCTCGGCGACATCGAGGATGCCCCGTGCGGCCAGGTGGGCACGTTCGTCTTCGGTGGTGTCCTTCTGGAGACTGACGTACCGAAGCCCGGCGGGCAGGGCCTCCACGAATGTGGCGAGGGGAATGCTGCGCTGGGCATCGCCACGGTTGCCGGGGTTGCCTCGCCACGAGATGCCGATGAGTGGGTTGGTGTTGCCCGTGGGGAGATGGAAAGACCCCCAATCCCCTGCGCGTGGCTCCGTTTGCGACGGGAGAGGGGAGAGGCGTGCGCCACTATCGGTGTGCGTGTGCGACGGGAGAGGGGAGTGATCCGGAATGGCGAGGCGGCGTTGCCATGACGCGCGCTTTTCCGGGGAGGTCTCGAGATAGCGGCCGGGGGAGGGGATGGTTCCGGGTTCGGTGCCGAAGGCTTGCGGCAGGCTGAGCATCGGGCAGAAGAAATCGGTGTCCGGGACCGGGGCGTTGTCGGTGACGAGGTGGTGCGCCCACGGCATCCCGGCGATCAGTCCCTGCAAGGGCGGCTGGACGGCGAGGATCACCCGGGCGCCGCGGTTGACGAGCATCGGCACGTACCGGCAGAACTGGATGGTGTCGCCAAATCCCTGTTCGGACATGACCAGGATTGACCGGCCGGTGAGGTCCTGGCTGCCATCCCACCGGAATCTGGTGGCGCCATCGAAGATGCCGGCGTTCGCGGGGACGTCCCACCGGGACTCGTACGCCGACCACCCTTCGGCAAAGCGTTCCTCGCGCAGGTAGGCCAGGCCGAGGAAGGCGCGTGCTTCGGCGTTGGTCGGATCTTCGGCGACGAGTGCTTCAAGGTCTCGCAGGCACCCCATCCGGTCGCCGGAGATGTGGCGCAACCATGCGCGTCCGTTGAGGGCGTCACGGTTGCCGGGGTCGAGCGTCAGGGCAATGGCGAAGTCGGTTTCGGCATCGGCGAAGCGCCCGGACTGGGTATGCGCCCGGCCCCGGTGCTGCTGTCCGTTTGCCCACGACGGGTCGATGGCGAGTGCACGGTCCAGACTGGTCAGGGCCCTGACCGGTTGCCCGGCACGCATGGCGACGATGGCGTGGTCCCGGAGGGTGCTGAGGTGACCGGGATTGATGGTCAGGGCGCGTTCGTATCCGGACAATGCCTCGTCGAGGCGGTTGAGGAGTGACATCGACCCGGCCCAGTAGTTCCAGGCGTCGGCGTTGGTGGGTTCGCGGACGATGACCTCGGCGAAGGCATCGGTGGCGTCCTGGAAGCGTTCGGTGCGCACGTACATCCGGCCCCGGTTGAAGTGGGCAACGACGAAGTTGGGCTTGTAGGCGGCGGCAAGTCCAAACGCGTCGGCAGCGGCCCCGAACTGTTGGTCGACCTCCAGTGCGAGGCCAAGGTTGACGCAAATGACCGAGGAGGTTGGGGCCAGGTCGAAGGCGCGACGCAGGACGCGCAGGGCGTGTGCGGGTTGGCTGTACTGCAAGTGGATGGCACCAAGGTGGTTCAGGACTGCGGGGTCGTCGGGATATGACGCTTCGATGGCGAACCCACGGGCGATGGCGGTGACCGGGTCGCCGGACGTGAATGCGTCGATGACAGCCTGCACGGGGGAGGTGTCGTCCATCAGGAAGTTGAACGGGGTGGTGGCGAGGGAGACCCCCACCCCTTCCGCGTGGCTCCCATTGCGACGGGAGATGCGTGTGGTGAGGCACTTTGGTTTGCTGGAATCCATGACCGCAGATAGCTAATTCCGTGTCGGGCTTGGGCGTTGTACAAAGACTGTCCAGACCGGGGTGAAGCCTGATCACCTGACACCCGGGTCTTGCGAACGTCTGTTCCCCATTCCGTGTCCTTGCCAGGCGCGCGGATGGTCCCGATGGTGACGGGTAGGATGCATGAATGCTGAGCTGGGCGTGGCGTGGGGGTACTGCCTTCG
>BJHB01000368.1:0-3534 GCA_014191415.1 Chloroflexota bacterium | reverse complement strand
ATCTGGGTTGTCGGGTTGCCCGGTGAGGCGCCTCGGCTGCAGGTTGGCCACGGAAGCCTCGGCGCAAGGCGCGTGCCAACGCGGGGGATTGGTCTGGCATGCACCGAAGCACGGACGGTTGTCCGCACCAAGCCGGTGCCCGGCGGGGCTGGACGCGAGGGGTCATCGGACAGTTGGGTTCTGATCCCGCTTGCTGGCACCCGTGGAAGTGTGCTTGGGGCGCTCTGTGTTAGCCGAAACGTCGAACACGGCGACTGGCTGGCTGATGAGGTTCTCTTGCTTGAGGCACTTGCGTCTCACTTGGCGGTCCACCTCGAGAATGGCCAGTTGCACGACCAACTTGTGCGGGCGCTCGATGAAGTTCTGACTCTGTACGGTGCTGGCGAGGCGATTTCATCGAGCCTGGACCTCGACAACGTGCTTTCGGGCATCCTCGATATTTCGCGACGGCTAACCCAGGCGGATGCGTGCTACATCACCGAGAACCCGGTGGGAGGTGCGGGGGTTGTCCTTGCCTCGCAAGGCGGTTCCGAGTACTGGGAACGGGTGCGTTCGTCCCAGACAGTCGTGGAGGTACACGACCAAGTCCGGGAGGATGGGATTGCGAGACCGTTTCGCGCACTGGGGGCGGTAGGGTGGTGCATTGGCTTGAAAGTTCGGGGTCAGGTGATCGGATCACTCGAGGTGTACGCCTTGCCTGAGATGTCCGGTCGCGAGGTGCAGCCCTTGCCTGACGGGCATGGATGGGCAGTGGAACCGCACCTCCTTTCAGGCCTGGCAATGCAGGCGGCAATTGCGCTTGAGAACGCGAAGCTCTATCAGGCGGTACGCGAGAAGGAAGCCCATCTGCAGCGCCTGGTCGAGAGGATGATCGGCGCACAGGAGGAAGACCGGCGTCGCGTTGCGTACGATATCCATGATGGACTGGCACAGTTGATGGTCAGTGCGCATCAGCATCTGCAGACCTTCGGCATCTACTATCAGCAAGGCGATGAGCGTGCAGGACCGTCCCTTCAGAAGGGGTTGTTCATGCTTCAGAAGTCCATTGAAGAAGTGCGCAAGGTCATCGCGGGGCTCCGTCCCTCAGAGCTTGACGACTTCGGACTTATGGCAGCGCTCCAACTGTCGGTCCAGAACCTGCGTGATGAATTCGGGTGGCAGGTTGAGATTGTTGACGGGCTTGATAGTGGGCGGCTCCCGGCGGCGGTTGAGGTGACTGCGTACCGGATCATCCAGGAGGCACTGAACAACGCGCGTCGGCACGGCGAGGCGCGACGTGCAAAGGTGGCGGTGGTTCGCCGGAACGGTGAGGTTGAGCTTCAAGTCCGCGATTGGGGCCGAGGGTTTGATGTGCGTTCCCTGAGCGAGAGAGCCGGTACAGGTTCGGATGCCGGACATCGCGTCGGAGTACACGGCATGCGGGAACGTGCCCACCTCCTTGGTGGGACATTCCACATCGACAGCGTTCCCGAGGATGGCACGACGGTCACCGTGGTGATCCCGGTTGACCGTTCGACTGACGGACTGATGCTGGGAGGTGCCGACGGGTTCGGAGGGATGGTGCGAGTGGGTGAGGCGCCGGCTTCGGCCGGTGGGGCGGTTGTGACAGGTGCGCGGTCGCGTGGCGGTGGCGTCCTCAGTTGGCCCGGTCAGCGCAAGGGCGGCGGTGGGAGTATCGGCAACTGGGCAGGCGCGTCCGATCCGGACGTGAACGCGGCAGGTTCGCCGGTAATCCGGGAGGACGGTGGATAAGCATGGCTGAGACGACGCCCATAGATGTGAACCGGATTGCGGGCATCGCCCAATCAGATCCGGGGTCGGAGAGCCAAGAGCCTGTGCGCCGGGTTCGGGTCATGCTGGTTGATGACCATCATCTGGTCATCGAGGGATTGCGCGCCGTTCTCGCGACTGACGACCGTCTCGAGGTAATCGGTGAGGCGAGGTCTGGGCGGGCGGCCGTCGCCATCATTCCTGATCTCCAACCTGACATTGTTCTCATGGATATCAGGATGCCCGACATGGACGGGATTGCGGCGACGCGTCAGGTCAAGCAGATTGCTCCGAGGACGAGCGTGATCATGCTGACCATGTATGAGAACCCCGATTACCTGTTTGAAGCGGTGAAGGCAGGCGCAAGTGGCTACGTCCTCAAGGATGTCGCCGGCGTCGACTTGCTCGAGGCAATCCACACTGTCGCTGGTGGCGGGTCCCTGCTGAACCAGGAAGTGGTCGGGCGGTTCCTGCGCAGGCTCGCAGCTGAGGTGGATCAGCGGTCATCGGAACCGGCTGCTTCCCCTGGTCCGGACCGGTTGACCCCGCGTGAGCTTGACGTCCTCCGACTGATTGCGGCTGGCATGAGCAACAAGGAGATCGCCGTCCGCCTCTCCGTGACCGTTGCCACAGTAAAGACCCACCTGGAACACATTCTCCAGAAGTTGCAGGTCAGTGACCGTACGCAGGCGGCAGTCTATGCGGTCACCCACGGTTTGCTCGCTTGAGTGCCGGTCACCCGGACTTTCGGGAACAAGACCGCGCATAGTGACCCGAAGTCCGTCGCCTGACTGATAAACATTCCGTCCCCCGCCCGATGCTTCGCGTAGCAGGTGACGGCCACACTATTGCCAACACCCGGAGACCTCGAAGTCGAATCGATCCGGCCATATCGCAACGGCAGGGTTGATGAGATTTGGGTTCGCTTGATGACTGCATGGGGCGGTCTAGGGCTAACGGGCAGGAGGGTGGCACGTGGCGCTTGCAGGCGCACCAATCCGGCGTAGACGACACGCACTCGTGGTGGGTTCCAACCCCACGGTTGTGCGGATTCTCCAGACGTACCTCGACCGAGAGGGGTTGAACGTCTCGGTGTCGTCCCTTGAGAATGTGCGCCGTGCCGTGGACGAACTGAGGAGTGCAGGCGCTGCATCGTCAATCCGCGTGGCAACCCCGGGCTCGGGACCGATAGCGGTAGTGGTGGTGGTCCTTCCGCCCGGCAGTGCGCGTACCGAGGTCTGCCAACTGCTTGCCGAGCACGAAGAGACCGAGTCTGCCCCGCTGGTGTTTGTGCAGTCAGCGACCGTGCCAAGTTCGGCAGTGGTTGCGAAGCCGTCGACGTCATTTGCAGGCATGACCGCAGATGCCGGTGAGACCGTTGAGCTTGTCTGGCCATTCCGCCTTCGTGAACTCTTCGATGCGGTCGCCATTTCGATCGCGACAGAGGACGCCCGTGTGGCGTCGGCGAGGCTGCACCGGGACGACCAGGTTGATCGGGAGCTTCGCAACCTGACCAGGACGAGAAGGTCCGGCCGACCCAGCGGAGCCGATGTCGCAGTTGCTCCCTTGGCCGTGGGGACTGCGGGGATGGTGTCGGCGTGATTGCGACGGTCGGGTTGCCGGTCTCGCCGGAGCAGTCATCGGACGAAGGATCGATCCGGGTCCTGATCGCCGACGGCCAGGCGTTGATGCGCCACGGAATCCGCGCCATCCTCGACCTTTCAGGAGGGTTCGAGGTTGTTGCCGAGGCCGGGAACGTCAATG
>BJHB01000367.1:0-3540 GCA_014191415.1 Chloroflexota bacterium | reverse complement strand
ACGCGCAGCCCGGTCGCCCGACCAGTGTTGCTCCCCAGAGGTGAGTGTGACCAACATCTAGCGGGAGCCGGGGTCATGCTCAAGGTCTCGCGCAATCACCGCGGTGCCGACGCAGCTCCTGCTCGGAGAGACGGCGGCGAAGCAACCGTGACCGAACGAGGCGACGGCGCCTTTGACGCTGCTAGCGAGCTGTAGTGAACTGCGCCGGAACGTAGCCGGTACGCCCAACGCTGTCGCGAACCATCAACCAACTGACCTTCCCGCCTGATCCGTCGTCACCGACAATCCCCGAGGTCACGATGGTCAATGATGTGCCTTCCCGGAACGCAACCTTGGGAACTGTCCGGTCATCCCACTGGGGACTATTGCGGAATGCGACGCCCCGACCACCGGTATTGGCGACGGTGACGCGCGCCATCCCATTCACTGCTACCGGGGCTGGAGAGACACTGGCTTGGGCTTGAGCCATGGGCGGAGTTTTTTCGACCACCTGATCGCTTATCGGCGATGTCTCAGCAGGCGGCGTGTCCGTCGGCACAAGAGCAGCGACGGTGCCTAAAGCATTTGGATCCGCGCCCGAACTTGACATGGACATCACTTCAGCCACTGAATCGAGGCTAAAGTCGGGCTCAGTTCCATTCGCGTTGGGCCCAACGGACGTCATGGCGGTCATCGATGGATCGGTGACGACTGCCTCGCCATCCGGTGTGAGTGTTGGCATCAACTCTACAGTCGGTGCGGTCAGGGCGAAATCGATTTCGTTACCAAACGACGGCAGGGTGACGACCCAAATACCGGTTGCGAACAGGCATGCCGCGGTGACAGAGAGCAGGTACTCGGATGCTGCTTGGCGGGTTCGGAAGGCCCAGAAGCGCTGCGTTCGAGGAAGTAGCAGCCGTGCAAGTGCGGCAAAGTAGAGTGCTGCAAAGACGACGACCCCAATTGTCGATGTGTAGACGGCCCATCCCCACCACGGCCATGCGCTGCCTGGAAGTGCAAGACGAGGACGCTGAGGTCGCGGTTCGAGCCTCAAGCGGGGAATGCGCGGAATCGGGGTTTCCCGAAGACTCTTCCCCACGGGTGACGCGTCGGAAGCCGCACCATCTTCCGTACGCAGGTCGTCCAGGCTTGCCGGAAGTGCGTCGAACCAGGCCGGGTGCAAGACCTCACGGTCAGTGGCAAGTCGTGCGGAACGCATGGTTCTGTGACGGGCCAACGTTTCCGATCGCGGTGACGCCTCAGCGTCTGAACTTGGGGCGCTTGGTCGGGATGATGACGAGTACATCAGAGCAACGAAGGGTGGGACGGATCCGCCAGGTTTTTCCGAGCCAGTGACCTCGATTTTGAGGCTTTCGGAGGGTGACGCAGGCTCGGTCGCCATCGGTACGTCGGTCGGTGGGGCGCCGACACGCTCCGCACTGGGAGCTCCGTCGTCCTGTGAGACAGGAGAATCGCTGCTTTCAGTTTTTTCGATCGCAGGTCTCGTCGCCACCATCTCGTTGGTCCCTCCCGACACGACAGGCTTTGCGATCACTCGCATTGACTTGGCACTCCGAAGAAGCTGAGGCGCGCCGTATTTGCGGCCGCAGCAGGTTCGCTTTTGTCAAAACCGTCCGGCGGCAATAACGCGCCGGATCATTCGGTGATGCGCCAAGGCTCATGACCCATCCACCATCGCGGTCGCTAAATTGCGGAACTATCGCGATAAACTCGGGCACCGGGGAGCGCGGAACGGGCGAGGCGGTTGAATTGCTGAGGCGTCCGTGCGGGCTGGAAAGAAGATGCAAACCATGAGCCTGAATGAAGTGGGTCCGGGGCGTGAAGGAGCGGGGACCGCGCTCGACCGGTTGAATATCACCCAACGGTACTTGGCGACCGAGTTTGCTGATGGGTATGAGGACGGGGTTCTGCCTCGAAGAGACCTGATCGAACGTGTTGCCAGGATTACTGGAGGGATTGGGACGGCGGCGTCGGTACTCCTAGCTTTGGGGATCCGTCCGGCGACGTCCTCGGCGCAGTCAACGCCGCCGATGTATTCGATGCCTGGAGATGCATCTAGCCCCGCTTCAGTCTCGCCCAATGATCCAGCGATTGTCGCGTCGGACGTGATTGTTCCCAGCGGAGGGGTCGACGTTGCAGCCTATCTTGCGAGACCCGTGGGTGACGGCCCCTTTCCCGCGGTGATGATCTGTCACGAAAATGCGGGAACCGCCGAACATTTCCGCGACGTCGCGAGGCGGTTCGCCAAGGTTGGATACGTTGCGATCCATCTCGACCTGCTTTCCCGCGAAGGTGGCACCGAGGCGGTGCCAGCAAATCAGCGCGCAGCGGCCTTGACCGCACCGGGTAAGGCTGAGGTTTTCGTGGACGACTTCCGCGCGGCAATGGCGTTGCTGCGCGCTGATCCTGGGGTCCGGGGCGACGCAATCGGTATGACTGGCTACTGCTTCGGAGGCAGTGTGACGTGGAATGTTGCGTGCCGGGAACCGGGATTGCGGGCCGCGGTGCCGTTTTACGGGCCACCAGGTTTCCCTGAGGAACTTGGCGAGATCCGGGCAAGTTGCCTTGGCGTCTATGGTGATTCGGATGCAAGGGTCAATGCCAGCATCCCCGTCGTTGAGAAGGCTCTCCGATCAACGGGTGTCGCACACGACCTGCGGGTCTATGCGGGTGCAGGTCACGCGTTTTTCAACGACACGCGCCCTCAGGTATACGCCGAGGAGGCGTCGATGCAGGCATGGCGCGACACGCTTGAGTGGTTTTCCAAGCACCTCGCCTAACCGGGTCGAGAAGTGCGCTGCCTAGGTTCTTGGGGGTGGGCGCCGTCGACTGCCGGTAGTCGAGGCTTGACTGCGGGTGAAGCCCCGCTGCACGCCCCCGGGCATTTCCCGCATCAAAGCGTCTACTGCGGCTTGCCGCTCGTGACGCGGAAGTTCGGGTGGGATCGACGGATCTGGCACGAGGCTTGAAGTGTCGTAATCGGAAAGGTCGTCGTCCTCGTCGGGTGGTTCATCGTCGTCGTCAAAGCCATCATCGAGGACGGGGCCCGTCGATTGACCTGTCACTGGGGATGGCGGGCTAGCTATCTCCACTCCCCGAGACTGCTCTTCGATCGGGAGGGTTCCTGCTTCCGATCCTGAACGAGGCTGGACACCGTTTGTCCGGTCATCCCGTCGAGTGTTGGAAGTGTCTGGCACGACCGTGAGATATCTGCGTGTCCCGGAAGCGGTCAGCAGGGTTTCCTGCCACGAAGACAAGTCTGTACCTGCGTCTCGGGTTACAGTGCGCAGCGCTTCACGCAAGCGACCCTCCTGCACCTCCATGTCGGTGAGGCTTGAGAACAGGTATTCGACCTCAAGGTCGGGCTCTCCTGCACTGCGGGTGTCGACACTGACAAAACGGCCGCCGGGCCATCCAACCGGCGCTCCTATCGCGTCGATCTGACGGATTGCGGAGATAACGTCGGGACGTCGACGTGGCTTGCACGAATAGCCCAGGCGAAGGATCAACGTTGCCATGTCCGTAATCATCACCGGTGGC
>BJHB01000366.1:0-3543 GCA_014191415.1 Chloroflexota bacterium | reverse complement strand
CCGACCTCGTCGCACACGGCATGCGCTGCAGCCGGCGTGGCGTCGCCCGGCTACCCGGGGTGTGGGCGCGCCGCGCCGTGCCGGCCCCCGATCTGGTCCGTCGTGCCTCCCCGTCGGCGGGATCTCCCGCACCAATCACGTCTGGGTGGCCGACACCGCCGCCATCCGAACCGGTGAGGGCGGCTGCATCTCGCCGTCTTCATCGAACTGCGATCACGCCGGGCCGTCGGCTGGGAGGCGTCCGCCACCCTGGATGCCTCGGTGACCGGGAACAAGTTACGCCTGGCCCTGCACCACCGGCGACCGGTAACGGGCCGGGAACATGTCCACCATTCCGACCGTGGCAGCGCATACACCGCATGGGCTTTCCAGACTCAGCTGCGACAGGCCGGCCACCTGCCTGGACAGCGTGGTCGCGGAGACCTTCTTTGCAATTCTGAAGGTCGAGCTCATCGACCGGCGGCCCTGACCCTCACGTGCCGACGTGGTGCAAGTCATCTTCGCTTTTGTCGAACGGTGGTACAACCCGAGGCGTCGGCACGGAAGCCTTGGCTACCTCATCCCCGTCGGCCTCGAAACCTCCCAACCGTCTGCCCCGTCCGCTCCCGAACCATTGACTGTCCGATAAATGGTTGCAAGTCTAGCCCGGGCGTGGCTTGCTGGTGGGGCACCGCCGACGTTGCGTGGATGGTGGCCATGCCACCGGGTCGGCGTCCGTTGCTGGCACCGGGGTCGGCCGAGGCGGTTGCGCAACGCGAGAAGGCATATCTCCGCGCGAGATTCGAGCACCCGTTCGGGGTCATTAAGCGGCAGTTCGGCAACATGGAGTCACGGTACCGTGCTCCGGTAGAGAACGGGGTGGCAATTAGTGACACGGTTCGCGCCTGGCAAACCTCTGGATGGCACGGCGCACCCTGGTGGCAGGGTAGGCTGCCGCGCGGGCGCAGGCCCAACTCACGCAACGACGGCGGGCCTGGACGACGCGCGAAACCCCTGCCCCCGACCGGAACCGCCGCGTGTGCACGCACAAGGGGCCACGGTTCCAGGTCACCTGCCTCGAACTGAACGCGAACAGTGCCTGGTGCAGCTCTTCCCTAAGTGATTTGACCGGTCACTTTTTTGCCGTCGGGAGTGCCCACGACGTGGCGACGGCGACGGTTCCGAGAGCGAACGCCGCGAGGCTTGCCCACGCACCCCAAAGGAGGTCTCTTGCTTCGCCGGGGTCCATGAGGTTGTTTGGCATGGGCGCGCCAGAGATGGTTGAGATGACGTTCCAAGTGGAGTACGTGCCAATGAGGCCGAGAAGGAGTGTCCACCACTTCGAGAAGATTATGTCTCGGGAGTTGCTGTGCCTGGAGTGGATTGCCATGAAGACTGTAATGCCGAGACCTGCCAGGGGAATGGCGAACAGGGTGAGTTTGGGCAGCTTTGCCGGTGGAGTTACCGCTGGCACCGGGGTAGGGGACGCCACGGCAATGGTGTTTCCGCCGGCACCCGGTGTTGCGAGTGCGGTTCGTTCGGCAGACGAGGGCATGGTGGTGGGCGCGACGGCCCCGGGCGCGAAGGTTGGCACGCGCGTAGGCAGGGTCATGCCTCCCGCCGCCATTGGGGTGGGTGTTGCATTCCCCGCGGCCACCGTACGTTCGGCGGCTGACGGCATGGTGGTGGGTGCGACGGCGCCGGGCGCAAAGGTGGGTACGCGGGTTGGCAATGATGGTGCGCCACCAGTGACCGGTGCCCCGGGTGCGACGCCACTTGGCACCCTTGGCGGCGGTGCCGAGGCGGTATCGGCAACGGTGCGTGCGCGACCGTTCGCGAGGTCATCAGCGCTGAACATCACTGCGCCGACACCAGGCACGGTGCCACTGACCCATGGTTGATAGAACATCACCGCGCCAAGGAGACCGGCGGCAACGGCGACGGTCCGGGTGGCTTCATACAAGCGCATTTGTGCCTCGCCTCTTGATTACGGGGCAACCGACCGCTTGACGGTGCCCGATGCGTCGATCCGTGATCGCACATGGTTTACGCAACGGGAAGCCGTTGCCGATGGACATGATTGTAGTGGGAAACACGAGATGACAGCGGTACTTGGCGGAGGCACCCGGATTACGTGGCTTGGTCACGCGACAGCATTGATTGAATCTGCGTCCGGGGTGCGCATCCTGATTGACCCGTGGGTGATGACAAACCCCTCATGCCCGGTTGCTTGGCACACGCTTCCGCCGATTGACGTGGTGCTCATCACGCACGGACATGGGGATCACCTCGGTGATGTCCTGAAAGTCGTTGAACTGACCCACCCGAAGGCGGTGATTGCGGTCCACGAGATTGCAGTCTGGCTTGAAGGGAATGGCGTCACGGTCGCCCGGGGGATGAACCGTGGTGGCACCCAGCATGTGGGTGATATCGGGGTATCCATGGTTGCTGCGGTCCACAGCTCGAGCATCCTCGATGGTGATGGCACCTTGCATCCGGGTGGTGAGGCGTGCGGGTTCGTGGTGACGCTGGAGAACGGGTACCGCGTGTATCACGCCGGTGACACCGATGTGTTTGGCGACATGGCCCTTATCGGAGAGATGTTCCACCCGGATGTGGCGCTATTGCCCATTGGCGATCACTACACGATGGGGCCGACCGGGGCGGCGATGGCGGCGAAACTGTTGGGAGTGCACCTGGTCATTCCGATCCATTGGGGCACCTTCCCCGCCCTTGTTGGCAATCCAGATGCCCTTCGGGTGGCGGGAGCGGCTCAAGGTCTCGTGGTGCTGTCGCCTCAGCCAGGTGAGACGCTGACCTAGGGAGACGCGGTGATGACGTGGCCTCGTCAGGGTAGACGTGGTCACGTCGGTTCATTGGAACTGGTGCCGGAAGCGATCCGGGCCGGTCCTAACGGCGGTATGTTTCGGTGCGTGAGCTGTTGGTCGGACCGGTGAAGGTCATGGTGACCTCGTGCGTGCCGACGACGTATTCGATACGGTTCGGCGCTCCCCGCACGGTGTATTCCAGACGGTAGGCGTGGTCGCCCGTGGCCGAGAACTCAGTGATCATCACGTCGCGCAAGGGCGTGCCCGCGGGTCGGAACGGACGGGTGCGTGGTTGGGGAGTGACCTCGTCCCCGGACACGCCAACGACGCCACGGAATCCCCCGTTGATGTAGGGGTAGCCAAGAGTGCCGTGATAGTGATAGCGGTTTTCCGCGTCAGAGTGGCCGTTCCACTGGTCGAGGGCCTCAACTGGTGAACCGTCGGTTTCCGTTTCGCCGTAGATTGGGAAGCCATCCATCGCGTAGGCAATGGGCCGGTCAGTACCGACGATGTCCTGCAAGTGCAGTGGGGCGACATGGTAGTGGTAGTCATCCGAGCGGCCCGAGTGCCCACCCCATCGGTCAAGTTCGCCAAGAAGATAGACGTCCTCGTTCGGTGCCTTCATTGGGTTGAAGATCGGCACGCCATTTGCCGCGATGGCGATTGCGCCCCGGTAGAAGGCGTTTCGGCAGGACAGCGGCTTCTCGGCAAGGATAGGACTTACTGGGAGTTGCCA
>BJHB01000365.1:0-3561 GCA_014191415.1 Chloroflexota bacterium | reverse complement strand
CTTGCTGAAGTTCCTTCTTCGTGGTCGCAATCTTGGCGGCATCCTTGCTGTTAATGGCATCAATCAGCGCGGCCAGCTTAGGTAGCAGTACCTTGGCCACCGCCTTCGGGTCGGCGGTCTGCGCTGTCACTGGTGCCGGCGTACCCGTGCCTCCACCGGCTGCGGGCGCCTTGGTTGCCGCTCCTGCCGCGCCCGCCGGAGCGGCTTTGTTTGGCTCTTCTGCACTGCCCCAACACGAAGCCAGCAGAAGCCCGGATGTCGTGGCTGTGCCCGCAAGACTTGAGAAGACTAATCGTCGTTTCATCACCCGGTTTCACCTCCATGCCATGCAAACCGCCGTATTACGGCGTCTGCCCCGACGCTGCAGTATAGCCGCGATACAGGCGAGACCAAATCCCGTCAGACACTTTGACCGCTTACTGGTAACATCGTGCGGTCCTGACCGCTCATCGTGGCTCCGGACAGGGTGCATGGGTCGGTGCCCGAGTGGCCAATGGGAGCAGACTGTAAATCTGCCGGCTTGACTGCCTACGGTGGTTCGAATCCACCCCGGCCCACCAGAATGACACCCCGTGCATGGTCTTTCCATGCACGGGGTGTCTTCATTCCTCGCGCATCGGAAAGTGTTCAGCGCCGTGCGGTGTGCCACCCGCGTGACGCCGCCGTTTGATCCATCGGGGCGGCCGTTTCGGGCACGTCTGTGTCGGCCCGGCACGAGTTTTTCCGGCGCACCCCCTTGGAAGGCAGTTCTGTGAAGGGAATCATCCTTGCAGGAGGCAAGGGCACGCGGCTGCGTCCCTTGACCTACACCGGTGCCAAGCAACTAGTACCTGTTGCCAACAAGCCAGTTCTGTTCTACGCCATCGAAGACCTCGTAGACGCCGGGATCACTGAAATCGGCATCGTGGTTCCAGCAGATTTCCCGATGGGACGTGAACAGATCATGTCCGCGGTTGGTGACGGTTCGCAGTGGGGTGCTTCGGTGACCTACATCGAGCAGGACGCGCCACGGGGGCTAGCCCACGCCGTGGGAATCTGTGAGCCCTTTGTCGGGACCGACAAGTTCGTCGTCTTCCTCGGCGACAACTTCATCCGTGAAGGCATCGCTGACCAGGCAAGAACGTTTCGTGATGGCACGATGAACACGATCCTGCTCCTGCACAAGGTGCCAAATCCCCAAGGACTGGGAATCGCTGTCGTCGAGCATGGTCGCGTGGTGGAGCTGCAAGAAAAGCCGGCGGTGCCCAAGAGTGACTTGGCAATTGTTGGAATCTACTTCCTGGACCACCACTTCTTCGAAGCAGCCCGGGGATTGAAGCCATCCGCCAGAGGCGAACTAGAGATCACCGACGCGCTCTCAAGGCTTGTCGAGACGGGCAAGGACGTGCGCCCGGAGATGATCACCGGCTACTGGATTGACACCGGCAAGCATATCGACATGCTTGATGCCAACAGACTGGTCCTTGACACCATCGAAACGAGGATAGATGGGGAAGTGGATGCCACGAGCCACGTGACCGGTCGAGTAATCATCGAACCCGGGGCATCAGTTGTCCGAAGCGTCATTCGCGGTCCGGCGATCATCGGAGCCGATGCCGTGATCACGGACGCATTCATCGGGCCATTCACAGCCATTGGTGACGCCTGCCGAATCATCTCAAGTGAAATTGCTCACAGCATCGTGCTCGACCATGCCCGGATCGAACACATCGAGGAGAGGATCGAGGACAGCCTGATTGGGCGCCACGCCGAACTAAGAAGAGCATCATCGAAACCAAGGGGACACAAGTTTCTCCTCGGCGATTATTCATCCCTCGAACTACAGTAGGCACAACGCTGAACACCGTCTGGCTTACGGAACGAGCAAGCCAGACGGTGACCCACACCCATCACGGCAAAACCTAGATGTCGACGTCAATGGCCCTACGTTCGCGTGCGGACGTGATCGTGGCCTCGATGAGTTCGATGTTGCGGCACGCCTCGTTACCAGTCACCAGCAGTGGTGATCCGTTCCGCACTGCCTCGTGGAGATTTCCGAAGAGGTCTCCCTTGACATCACCTTCCTTTACGCGGAGGCTAGTTGTGGCGGTTTCGACAATGCACGCATCATTGTCATGGCGCAAAGTAGCCGCAGTCCCGTAGATCAACCATTTCGGTGGCGACAGGTAGGCAAAGTCGCACTTTCCAACCGTAGCCCGGCACCCATCGTCAAACACGATCCGTGCCTCGAAGAAGTCATCGGCGTCGCCCCACCGCAAATGACGGACGTCTCCATACACCTGCACGACACGATGCCCCGGCTTGAGACTGAGCACCTGATCAAACCAGTGTGGCCCGAAATCAAAAATGGTGCCTCCGCCCATGTTTGCGGTGATCCGCCACTCCTGCTTGAAGTCGGGTGTTCCGAAGCCGACGGCCGGACGCGCACCGGCCGAACGGTTCTCAATTGAGACCAATTCACCCAGCAAGCCATCGCGCACGGCGGACCGGACTTTGCAGACGTCCTCGTCCCAACGACGGTTATGGAAGCACGAAATCAGTACTCCGGCATCGCGCGCTGCGCTGACCATTGCACGCGCGTCGGCACCTGTCGTGGCAAACGGCTTCTCCACCATCACGTGTTTGAAGGCATCGATCGCCGCTATGGTGTGTTCGAAGTGCAGACTGGAGTGACTGGTGATGAAAACCAGTTCGACATCAGCCCCCAAGGCATCGGCAACATGGCTTCCGGCACGCATCCCAAGAGACACCGCTGCTGCCCGGCGGCTTTCAGTGATGTCGCTCACGGCCAGTAGCCGGAACTTGTCGGGAGTTGCCGCCATCGCCCTAGCGTGAAACTCAGCCTGTCGCCCAAAGCCGATGAAGGCGACGCCAACGGGGTCAGTCATCCTGGGTTCCCTTCCTTGGGCCACACCTGTGGGTGGCACGTGCCAGACACGTCCCGAAGTCCGTGTCCCGTCCGCTGATAAGCAATCACTGGTACCGTTATGTCGATGATGTCAGGTGGTCCACGACGCCCTCAACGGAACAACCGGCGCCCGAGGCGCCCGTCCGACGGTACCCCCCCGGATGGGGCGCAACGTGCGAGCCAACCCGGACCTGATCACCAGAGGAACAGGCAGCCACCAATCACAACCACCTCCGACATTGAGGTCAGAGGATACGCCCTCACTCGCCCCGATGGCGTCATGGTGATCAGGGAAGCGCAGCGGCCCATCAATGCGCTTGCTCCAGGTACCACGCCGGACGCGATCGTCCCACCAGGGTTCGCATTGTCACGCGGTGTTCGCGTCGGAGACGCCGTACTCGCGCGGGTATCCGTGACTGGCCGGACGGCCCAGACCACCGAAATCATGGAAATCGATGGTCACTCCACGGCCGAGGCGGTCAGCCGCCCCCGCTTTGACCAACTCACGGCAATCTATCCCGACCGTGCGATCAATCTAACGAGGCCAGGCGCAACAACGGGTCGGGTGCTCGGCCTCTTCTCTCCGATTGGGTTCGGCAGCAGGGTGCTGGTTGTTTCGCCCCCAAAAGCGGGCAAGACTACCGTGCTCCGGG
>BJHB01000364.1:0-3562 GCA_014191415.1 Chloroflexota bacterium | reverse complement strand
AATTAACGAGGCGATCACCCAAGCACTGAGCAAAGGAATGGCGTGCGCGTACGACTGGCCGGCTCAGCTTGAACTTGCTGAAGGATTGTGCGACGCAATCCCGTCATTTGAGCGCGTGCGATTTACGACGTCAGGTACCGAGGCGACCTTCTATGCCATCAGGTTGGCAAGGGCGGCTACCGGACGAACCCGAGTCATTAAATTCGAAGGTCACTTTCACGGCTATAACAACCCACTTGCATTTAGCATGTGGCCGTCACCCGATGCTGCTATCAGTGGGCCCCTTGAGTCACCGCGCGCAATGCCTGAGACAAGCGGACTGCCACCGTCCTCGTTTGCCGAGGTCACTGTCGTCCCCTTTAACGAGCCCGAAATACTGCTCAAGACCCTGGACGCCATCGGCCACGAAACGGCCGCTGTGATTCTTGAGCCGATCAACTACGATGCCGGATGCGTCGTTCCCGATCCGGGGTACTTGGAACTCGTTCGACGCGAAACTGAAAAGCGGGGCATTGTCCTGATATTTGACGAAATTCTGTCGGGGTTTCGCACTGGGGTCTCAGGTGCGCAAGGGTACTTCGGTGTTACTCCGGACTTGAGTACGGTTGGCAAGGCCTTGGGAGGTGGGGTGCCTCTCTCGGCCTTTGGAGGCCGTGCGGACCTCATGTCAGTGCTGTCGCCAACTGGACCCGCGATCCATACCGGGACGTACAACGCACACTTGATCCCGGTCCGCGCCGGGATTGCGTTCCTCGATGTCATTTCTGATCCCGACTTCTACCCTGAAGTTCTCAGATTGAGCAATATGTTGCACACCGAACTTCGAAAGGCGTTTACCGCTGCCGGTTTACCTGTGCGGGTTCAGGGCCTGGGAGCCAGGTTCGCGATGTACTTTGGGCTGGAGCCGGATGTGGAGGTCACGAGGTACCGCCGTGCAGCCAGTTACGATCGCATCCTTCACCGAGCGTGGGCGAAGGAAATGGTCAAGAGAGGCGTCTACACAACGCCAGTTTGGCACCACGGGATAAGCGCCGCGCATTCCGAGGGTGACATCTCGGAGATTGCCTCAAGAGCGTTTGACTCGGCGAGGGCTGTCGTGGGTTCGAAAGTCGCGCAGTCCAATTGAAGATTGGCTACAGGCCCGATACCGCTCTAAGTCCAGGGATCACTCCTGAAGCCATGTCGATAATTGCGTTCGCAACCACTGACGCTGAGACCGCATCAGACAGGGTTACGAGCCACGTAAAGTGCCGGAAAGGAAGCACAACGATCGCGCCGATGATCGCTCCGCGTGCAAAACCAGGTACTGCGCCGAGCAGTGTGTCGACTGACCCAAGGACAGGAAGTCGGCCGCCAGTCGATCGCCACACCGATGTGATGACCATGGTGGCGATCCACGCCGCCATCCTGACCACCGCAAACGCCACTACGAACGCTACGGTGTCGGCCACGGGTCCCACAAGGAACCATGCGCCCGCGTCGCGGACCGGTTCGATCAGGCGGGTGTACTCACTTGCCGCAATAACGACGCTCGCGCCGAGGGCAACCATTCCCAGAAGCGCGGCGATAAATCCTCGGCGCATGCCTCCGATTGTGGTGTAGAGCAGCCACGTCAGAAGTGTCACGTCAACGGCATTCAGGGTCCGCAAACCGTCAACGACTTGGATGAAAGCCGGGAAGCCGCTTTGACTGCCGTCCATGAATGCTCTCGCCCAAACCGATCAGCAACGCTCGCAGGAGCAACGTTCCCGAACCACCCCCGGATGCTGCGTCAGGATGGGTCAGCCATTGGTGAGCAGGTAAGAAAGGTACTCGATCTCGATAGAAAGGTCTACTCTCGAGAGGTGTACCCCGGCGGGCACGCGCACTTTAACCGGCGCAAAATTCAGGATCCCCTTAATCCCGGCGGCGACCATTACATCAACGACAGTTTGCGCTTCGTTGCCTGGAACTGCGACGATCGCCATGCTGATGTTTTCGTCGCGGACGGCAACCGGAAGGTCTTCCATTGGTCTGATGATCAGGTTGCCGTACGCGCGCCCGTGCTTTGTGGGGTCTGCATCGAATGCGCCGGCAATCACAAATCCCTGGGCCGTGAAGTTTCTATAGCTCAGCAGGGCAGTTCCCAGATTGCCAACACCCACAAGGGCAATACGCCACGGGTGGTTGATACCAAGGATGTTCTTCAGGCTTTCCTGCAATTCGCCAATGTCATACCCCACGCCGCGCTTTCCAAAATTGCCAAAGTACGCGAGATCGCGGCGCACCTGTGCAGCGGTGAAGCCTGTGAGGTCGGACATCCGGTCGGATGACAAGGGCTCAGCGTCACCCGTTGCTTCCAAAGTCCGGAGTACTCGGTAATAAGTAGACAATCGACGGACGGTCATCTCCGGAATGCGAGGCAACCGGGCGATATGGGGGATTGCCGGCACCGGGAGAGGCCGCGATTCTGGGCGACGGTTCGTCGAGGCATCCCAACCCGGATCCCCCGCCTCATTGCGCTCATCGATCGGAACAGTCATTCGTTTCGGGTTCCTCCGGGCTGTTGCGGATCGATCATCGGTGTACTGACGTCTTAGAGAACCGCTCTCCCGGAGAATTGGCCAAAAGTGGCAGGATCCTAATCCAACAGGATTAAGGGTGCCCATGGTCACCAGGGGTCAGCCGGGTAGTCGGCCCAGTGCTTTCTGGCCCTTTGTCAACACTGATTTAGACAAGCGTACCGTTTGGGCACGTCCTGACTGGACACGAGAACAGCTTAGAAAACGCGGCCGCCCAACGGCACATCGGCATCTGGATGGAGCAGGATCACCCGACCAGTGTCATCCGGCACTCCCAGAACAAGAACTTCGCTCATGAACGGTCCGATCTGCCTCGGCGGAAAGTTGACTACCGCGATCACAAGCCTTCCGATGAGGGACGCCGGTTCGTAATGCGCGATCTGTGCACTCGATCGCTTTTCTCCCAATTCTCCGAAGTCAATCGTGAGGCGAAGTGCGGGTTTCCTCGCTTGGGGAAACGGTTCCGCGCCGACGATACGTCCAACCCGCATGTCAACCGAGGCAAATACGTTGTAGGTGGTCTGAGGTTCGCCTTGTGCAGTTGTCATGAGCGCGCTTCCCGGTCCGGTGTATTTGAAGATTAGCGGGCGAAAAACAGCGTTCTTGCCTGGTCAATTGCCGTCCGCGGATCCATGCCCTGCCGCACCACTGCGTGGCGCACAGTTTCAATTGCCCCGAGCCAACGACGAGACCCTGCCTGGAATGGCCAGACGTGCGCGTGCCGGAGTTGCTCTAGCGCATGGTCATTAGCCTCGTCGATGATCTTGATTCCTGAGCGGTAATTCTGGGTCATGAACCTGTCGAGGGCGAGACGGCCTGAAAACGGAGGAAACCACCTGCGCGGTCCGCCTGGGAGGTCAGATGGTTTCCGTGACCTTGAACCGGGGTCCGAAACCGCTGGAAGGAGAGAAGCAACTCCTCGCGCGCTTGCGTACGCCGCATCTTCGCCCGTCAGATATTTGAGCAAGTCCCACCCGTCATCGGAACCGCCCCGGAGCATG
>BJHB01000363.1:0-3563 GCA_014191415.1 Chloroflexota bacterium | reverse complement strand
TTTCCTGGCCGCGCGTCCCCGATCGGCAGCAGGGCCACACCGGCACCCATCACCGTCCGCGCCACCGGTGCCACCCGCACCCGGGACGACTGCGCCACCCGGGCAATCAGGTCCAGTTCGCGGTCCAGGGGGTATGGCGCCCACGAGGCGTAGTAGCAGACATCGGATGCCGGCACGTGGTCGATCACGTAGTCGCGCCCGACGACCCGCCCCGGCACCCGGAACCAGTCGCGCCGGTCGTACGAGACGTGCGGCCCCGTGTTCGTCCACGCATCCTCGTAGCCATCGCGGCCGGCCAGCCGGTCCGCCTCGAGGTCACGCACGTCGAGGATCCGCAGGCGCACCGCCTGTCCCCGCGCGCCGGTCACGCGGAAGTGGTAGCCACCGCGCATCGTGGAGGCATGGTCAGGCGCCAGGCGCAGGCGGATATCCGAGGGGTCGGTAGCATCCTCCACCACGATGCTTCCCGCAGGGATCTGTCCGGTGACCGAGATATCCATCATGCTTCCCGACCAGATTGGTCACTTTGAGAGGTTGTACTTCATGATCCGGCCGTGCGTGCCTTCACGGTCGCGTTCCAGGGTGTAGACATCCCCGGGAGGTCCGCCCGTCACGCCCATGACCGCCGAGATCGCGTCACGGTCGCCATCGTCCAGGTGCACCCCGGAGACGCGTTCGTGCGATGCCACGTGAGTGGTGTTAACCGCACCCACGATTGCCCCGGCGACACGAGGCCAATCCAGGACCACCCGCGTCGCCACCGAGGCGATGTCGCATCCGTGCTTGCTTGCGACCCGCCCGAGGACGGCCAGCAGTGACTGGAACCACTCCCACCCACCGCATTCATCAATGATGAGCCGGTACTTGATGAGCGACCGGTTGGTGATGGTGGCAATCTCCGGCGCGGGCACGCCGACCCACCGTTCCGAAAGGAACCCGCCCGCGACGGTCCCATAGCAAAGGAAGTGCACACCGTGGGTCTCCACCAGCGCATCCATGCCGTGGGTTGGCCGACGGTCGAGGACCGAATACTGCACCTGGTGCGTCGCCACCGGGACGCCTGCCCCGAGGATCTCGGCGAGGCGGGGTGTATCGAAGTTGGTCGCCCCGATCAGCCGGATCTTGCCTGCCCGGCGCAGGTCCTCGAGAACGGTCGCCGCCTCCACATAGCCCGGCACCGCGTAATCCCACCAATGGAACTGCACGATGTCCAGGCGGTCCATGCCAAGCCGTTGCAATGACCGGTCAATCACCCGGGTGACGTACCCGCGGTCAACCCGGTCGAGGTCGGCGAGGTCCGGCACGAACTTGGTGTGCACCTGTACCCGTCCGGAAAGGTCGGGACGCGCCGCCCGGAACCGGCCGATCAGCTCTTCCACACCGGTGTAGATGTCGGCACAGTCGAAGGTGGTGATACCGGCCTCCACGAAGGTCGCCATGTCGGCAACGGCCTGCGCCGGGTCGATGGTCCCATGCCCACCGGCGAGGTGCCACCCTCCCTTGAGAAGGCGCGAGATGGTGTAGCCGGGCGCGAGGTCGAAACGGTCGATCACCGGATATCTCCTTTTGCATCCGAATCCGTTAGTAAATTATTGATATTAAAGAATTCAAAATTGACGCGCCATATTTGGCGGTCTATACTCGTGCTGGATGTAGTGTATTGCACACGTTTCTGACAGATAGTCATGGTTTGTGACCTGTCACGAAAGTTTGATGGTTCGTTGAAGAGGCGTGAACATGGACGAAAACGAGGTGGTCCCTCTCTCGCGATCGCTGCTTGATGCGTGGCTTGTCAAACACGAGTTTCGCTCACAGCAATCGAGTGACAACAGATGCTTGCTTTCATTTTCTTATAGTGAAAATACAGATTGTGAATTGGAATACTCAATCGTTGTCAGTGAAGGAGAAGATGCACAGTTGAGTGTCAGGGGATGGAGTGACAAGAAGTTCAGGAGTGCTGATCGCCCTTCCCTGCTTGAAGTGATCAATGAGTATCACGACGGTTACCGATGGCCGTTGATCCGCATTCGCGAGCAGGGTCGCCGGATCAACTTGGATACCTCGCTTGATGTGGATTTGTCAGCCGGCGTCAGTTTCGCGCTGTTTGATGATCTTCTCACGGGATTTCTTGACAATACGTATTCTTTCTGGATCTTTATGTCCAAGAAAGATGTGTAACAAAAACTGAAGGAGGCGGCCGTGGGCGTCAGCACTGATGTTGCAACCGTGATCCGGACTGCACTCGATCAATCGAAATTCTCTTTCTTCCAGCGTTCCTTTTCGGATGATGACGGATATCGCGTTGATGAATTTCTGGTTCGCTACAGCTACGATAAGCGGGCGAAGACCGAAATTGACTACTTGCTGTCATTGATGACGTATGCCGATGGTGCCAAGATTCTCGCGTTTTTTGGTTCAAACACCCACTTTTACGATCATGATCGGCGAAACCAACTGCTCGAAGCACTTCAGCAATATCTTTCACGGTTTCGCAACCCCAAGGTCGTCCTGCGAAGCACGGACCCTGTCCTCCAGACGCGGACCGAAGCACATTACCCGGTGAATTCCGGCCTTTCCGAGGAAATATTCACGGAGCTGTTTTCAGACTTCAGGTCGGCCAATTATTCGTTCCTGCGATGGATGAACGAAACCGACCACGGGCGTCAGATCCCACCCGACGACGACGATCAAGACCCAACTCCAAGCGAAACGTAAACCTACTCGCTCGTAGCAAGCGGGACGGCAGTGGTCTCGGCGTGACTGAACCGGCGTGTGCCGATCCGTGTGATGCGCAATCGTGACGGACAGTTCGGGTCCGGACACGCAACCTCGGCGTCGGTGGACATCCAGTCGTGGGGGTGCGTCGCGCGTTGCTTGGCGGCCAGGAGGGGAAGGACCGACGCCAGGGAATAGATGGAGAACCCCTGTCCGGGTGGCAGGTGAAGCATCTCCCCGCGAAGCTCGAACCAGTCGCCTACCTTCGCCCCGCAGTACAGGCGCGCCCCAACCGGCGCTACAACCTCGACACGCAGGTCGTACAGGTCAAACGTGTCGTCCATCGGGGTTGTCATCCTGTCGGTACCTCCCGCCTTCACCCGGCCAGCCGGACTGCACCGGAAGGGTACGAACTTGCCACCCCGACCCGCCGGTCAACCCACGGCGGCGCGGTGCCCGTCGCCAAGATGCGCCCACGGACACCGTCGGGCGCGGGCAATTGCAGCGTACCGTGACACTGGGAATTCAACAGAACATTGTCACCGGGAATAGGGCGCAACGACTCAAAACCTGACGCAAACCCTAACCGCCGTGTAACGCACGCTTCCTACATTGAGGAGGAAGAAAGCGGACCGGCCAGTGTGATCCGGCCGCGCCACATGCGGGGGCAGGATGCTCGAAATCCAAGGTGTGCGCGTCGTCTACCCGAACGGATACCAAGCTCTCGCGTCGGTTGACATGACCGCGCGCAACGGCGAGATCGTCGCCCTCATCGGTCGGTCAGGTGCCGGCAAGTCAACATTGCTCCGCACCATCAACGGTCTGCAGCGCGTCACTGAAGGGCGCAT
>BJHB01000362.1:0-3589 GCA_014191415.1 Chloroflexota bacterium | reverse complement strand
TTCGATGGTCGCATCCCACTCTTCTTCAGTGACATCGGGCACCATCCGTACGAGGTTGACCCCGACGTTGTTGAAAAGTGCGTCGAGATGCCCATGAGCATCCACGGCTGCCTGGATAAGCCGCGCAACATCGCGTCCAGACCGGACATCGGTTGCCAGGAAGTGCATGGTCTCGCCAGTTGCGTCCCTGATTAGCCTGACGGTTTCGAGCCCGCCTGCATCATCTTGGTCACCGCCAAACACATGCGCACCCTCGCGTGCGAATGCAAGCGCGGTTGCGCGCCCGATCCCGGATGCCACCCCGGTAATGACCGAGACCTTCCCCGCAAGCCTTCCCATCCGCTGTGCGGCCACTGCCATGCGTTTCGCCTCCGATCCGTCTCAAGATAGGAGATGGGATGCGCGTGAGGCGAATGGTAGGCGCGGGCGGTACCATCGCGGCGGAGGTGCTCTACGATGGCTGACACGCGTCCGGTGGTGTTCTGTTCATGGGGGTTCCCGGAAGCTGGGATTTCGCTGCTCAGGGAACACTTCAACGTTCACGTGTGGGATGGGCCGGATGGCGCACCACGCGAAGTCCTGCTCAGGGAGTTGGCAGATGGCGCGGCGGCCGTTCTGGCCCTGCCTCCATCAGATCGTCTGAATCCTGAAGCGATGGCGATCGCGCCTAACCTCAAAGTCATCTCAGGTTTCGGCGTCGGCTTTGACTACGTTGACGTCGCCGAGGCAACCAAGCGAGGCATCGCGATCTGCAACACACCCGGAACCTTGACCGAGACAACCGCCGACCAGGCATGGGCACTCATGCTGGGAATGGCACGCCATGTCCCCAAGGGAGACCGGTACGTGCGTTCTGGCGAATGGAAGAAGTACGAACCGGCGTTGTTGCTTGGCACGGACATCCACGGTGCAACTCTCGGGGTCATCGGCATGGGCGCGATTGGCACCGCTGTGGCGCGTCGAGGGAAGGGCTTCGGCATGCGCATCCTGTATTCCGGACGCACCCGACGACCGGAAGCCGAGGCGGAAACTGGTGCGACATACGTGCCGATGGATGAGCTCCTTGCCCAATCGGACTTCGTGAGCATCAACTGTGCGCTGAATGCGGAAACCCGCGGGTTGATTGGCTCCCGTGAACTGGGGCTGATGAAGCGGACCGCAATCCTGGTCAATAGTGCGCGCGGAGCAATTGTCAAGCAGGCCGAACTGGCGTCGGCTCTCCATTCAGGGACGATTGCCGGGGCGGCAATTGATGTGTTCGAGGTTGAACCGATTGCGCCAGATGATGCACTTCTCGCGTGCGACAACGCAGTGTTCGCACCGCACCTCGGGAGTGCCACGTTCGCAACGCGGTCAAAGATGTCGCGACTTGCCTGCGAGAACATCATCGCCGTCCTTCACGGGCATCGTCCACCATTTTTGGTAAACCCGGACGTTTGGAAGCACTAGACCAGGACGGTCTTTTGCCGACGGAGCCAGACGGAAAGAACCGGATGGCTCATAGTCCGTAAGCGCCTAGTTCCACCCCGACATGATCACGGCAACACGAATATCGATGAGCGGATCTTGGTGAGTGAAGACGTGTGCATCCAGGGTGGATTTCGTGACCTTCTGCGAGGTTCCCCGTCGGTTCTACCCAAGAAGTGTGACTTGCTTGGCAACTTCACACAAGCAAGCATCACGTCCTGACCCACGTTGAAATGATTGGTTTGCAGTTTTTGATATTGTTTCTCTTTAGGATTACGTCAAAAAAAGTTATTACATCATGACAAAATACTTGATTTCGTTTCCTGGTTCGGCGATGAGTCACATTCCACCGGAGGACTTTCCAGATGTTTCTGCGGCGTCGCACGAAGTAGTGCGTGAAGCCAAGCGGGCCGGCGTCTGGATCTTCGGTGGAGGAATCAACGAGGACGTCCCGTCGATTCATGGTGTCTGGTGATTGCAGTGTCTCTTCAGAGACATATCCTGAAACGAGAGAATTTAATGGTGGGTTTACCGTTCTTGAAGTCGTTACACGGGAAGAAGCGATACAGTGGGCTGCGAAAATAGCGGTCGGGTGCCGATGCCCACAAGAATTGAGAGAGTTTCAGTACGATCCAGAATCATCATGATAATGGATTAATGATCTGTTTTTCTATTATGCTTTACATATCTTTGTAGCGCGAGGAGACCGTTTTCGGCATGCTTCCGGTTGATGCACTTTCCCCGCTTGATGGTCGCTACGCATCGCAACTCGCCGACGTGTCGTCGGCATTTTCTGAAGCTGCGCTCATCAGGGCACGGGTTCGTGTGGAAGTGGAGTGGCTCATCTGCCTGGCCTCGCACACGGCAATATCAGGAATCGCGCCCTTCACCACGGGGGAAGGAGCGTCGCTTCGCGAGATTGTCAATCAGTTCAACGGCACCGATGCTGAACGCGTGAAAGCGATTGAGGCTCGCACCAGACACGATGTGAAGGCCGTCGAGTACTACCTCGCCGAGCATCTCGCGAGCCTCGGGTTGGCCGACAGGGTTCCGTTCCTTCATTTCGCACTCACGTCAGAGGACGTGAATAACCTTTCCTATGCACTGCTCATGGCAAATGGCGTTCGGGGCGCATGGCGGTCGCGTGCGACCGTTCTCATCGAGACAACGAGGAATCTGGCCGTTGCGACCCGTTCGGCGCCACTTCTCGCACTAACCCACGGACAACCGGCCACGCCAACTACTCTCGGCAAGGAACTTGCGGTCTTCGTCGCCAGATGGGAGAGGCAACTCGCCCACATCGACCGACAGGAGTACTTGGGCAAGTGCAACGGCGCGACCGGGACCTTCGGCGCACACCTGATTGCATATCCTGACGCACCGTGGGAAGAAATCTCACGCGGATTTGTCGAAGGCCTCGGTCTGACGTATGCGCCACTCACGACACAAATCGAGCCGCACGATTGGATTGCGGAGACTTGCCATGGTCTGATCCGGTTTGGTCAGGTCACGCTCGATTTCGCGCGAGACATGTGGACATACATTTCCCGAGGGGTCTTCCGGCAGCGGACCGTTGCAGGCGAAGTCGGATCTTCGACCATGCCCCACAAGGTCAACCCGATTGACTTCGAGAATGCCGAGGCAAACCTCGGTCTCGCTTCGGCACTCCTGGATCACTTGGCACTGAAACTCACCGTGTCGCGGTTGCAACGCGACTTGTCGGACTCGAGTGCTCTGCGGAACATCGGTTCAGCAATCGGGTACTCGGCTGTTGCGCTGGCTTCGGCAACGCGAGGTCTTGGCCGGGTCGCGCCAGATAACGACGCAATGATGCGGGAACTTGATGACCATTGGGAAGTCCTCGCAGAGGCAATCCAGACGGTGTTGCGCGCCCACGGCATCACCGAGGCGTACGAGCAAATGAAATTCCTGACCCGTGGCACCCGCGTCGAGCCCAATGAGCTGCGTGACGTGATCGCATCGCTCCCATTGCCAGATGACGCGCGAACACGCCTGCTCGAACTGGCACCCGCCACCTACGTTGGCATGGCAGACAATCTGGTACGCCACGTCAGGAAGTAGTGTCGGGGTCAACTGCCGAACTAGAAACTCGAAGTAGCGG
>BJHB01000361.1:0-3601 GCA_014191415.1 Chloroflexota bacterium | reverse complement strand
GTTGGAGAAGTTGTCCTTGATCGTCATGAAGTAGTTGACGTTCACCGCACCGGCGTTGTTCGCCACTGGGGAGTTCGTCACCTGCACCGGACGGACGAACACGTCACCCGGAACGAACCGCTCGAAATTGAACGCCGTGAACGGCGCCGCATTCAACGCGACCGAAGCCGTGATGAAGTTGTTCTGACTCACGATCCGCGTATCACTGAAGAACGCGTTCGTGCTCCGGTCAATCGTCACCCCGGAGAACAGCATCGCAGCCGAAGCAACAAGCAGCCACATCAGCCACTTGTCCACCACCGAACCGCGAGGATCCTGGATCACCCACGTATTCATCTTCCCACCATCCCGGACCCATGGCGCACGCCAACGTCTGGCGCCGGACATGATCCGTCACGTCGTTTCTATCAGACCCTGTGGTGGGTGTCAATGACGTTTTCCCTATCCGCTACAGATTGGGCGCCCGGACCACCAATTACGGTCAGTCCCCGGCCATTACGCAAAGTGCGGATGACAAAACACATTCGGACCCGCAGGCATGAAACTGGTCCGGCGCGGCCGCACCGCCGTCCCGGAACCGCCGCCCGGCCCGGTCACCACACCCCCGGCTTCGCTGTTGAGCCGCCGAAATCCTGTCGCCAAGTGGTGTGCAATTGCAAGTTGTCAAGGGTACGAGTAGTATGCGAGCAGTGATCGTCTGATGGAGGCGGGTCAGACCGAAATTCCCGCCGGACAAGCATTGAACGGCTAACGAAATGGTCAAACTAGCAACGGCCACCGGACATGGAAATCCGGCAACTGCCCAGACGCCATCGTACGGCATCGCTCCGAACCCGGTGCGGTCAGAACATGGTGGCGAGGCGGGCGAGGGTGGCAAGCAGGAAAGGCCCGTCATGGCTTCGGCGAGCGTCCCGGCAGTGAACACACTTGCCTCCGCAGCCGCCGTGCCAGGCCCGGCGCCCTTGCCGATGCCTCCGGCGATTCCTGCAGCCACCACGTCCGCTGGGGCGGAGAACGCAATCGCCGAATGTGCCCGGACCCTCGGGACCCTCAGCCCAACCGACCCAGCCTACGCCTCCACCCTCGCCACGATGCAGTCCTTGCTCGCCCGCCGCGCACCCGTCCGCCTTGAAGCCGGAGTGATCGTTGACGAATCCCAGCCGGTCGGTCGTCTCCAGCGTGCCGGGGACATCGCCGGCGTCATCATTGTCATGGTGATGGCCGGACTGATCCTCCTCTCGGGCGGCCTCTGGTACGAATGGGGCACCCCGCAGACAGACCCAATCACCACCATCGCCCGGGAAACTCCCCCAACCGCCCCCTGACCGGGTCAGACACCTCCTCGGCGTCCACCCCAATCCCAGAACGGCGACCCGCAACCAAGCCGTTCGCTTCCACGGGGCCACCCGGATCCCGCGTCTCCGACTGGTCGACACGTTCCGTCGACTCCACCTGATCTCGGCGCCTCGCCGCGAACGAGCGCCTGCGACCCCGCCACCCGAGGCAATCCACGCAACCGCGTCGTGTGTGCGACCCAAATACCCGCACCGACCCGAACCGTGCGCATCGGGCACCCCCCTGCCATGCCGATGGGCATGAAAAGGCCCCCCGTACCGTTGCCGGTGCGGAGGGCCATGTGAACACCCGGGATATCCCGTCGACGTACCGTCTCGATCACCCCACCTGGGGCATGTACATCACCGGCACCGGCTTCGGTCGACGCATCTGTCGCACCACCACCAGGAGCAGGATGAGCGCACCGAAGAAGATCAGTCCTTCACGACGGCCCGCCGCCCCGAGGATCAACCCGGCGACCGGCACCGAGAACCTCACCTTGCCCACCGTCTGGTTTCCGGCAATGGTGTAGTTGTCCGGTCCCGGCAACTGGTCGGCCTTCGGCGTCATCTTGTAGTCGGCCGGCGTCGCACCCGTCTTGTCGAGGGTCGCCACCCGCCGCACGTACACCCTGCCCTGTTCCTGGGCCGGGGCATACACGATCAAGTCGCCAATCTCGAGAGTCTGGACTTGAGCCCGCTCAGCGAAGACCAACGCACCGTACGGGATCCCGGGGGCCATCGTGCTGTCGCCGACCGGAATCGGACGCAGGTCGACGGCCAGTGGGATGAAGACGAGCGCGGCGAGCAACACCGCAACCACGCCAATCCCGATCACGACGATGTCGGTTACCCGGTCGACCACCCGCCGCTTCGGTGGGGTCTTCGGTCCCGGCATGCCGACTGGCGCACCCGTTCCGAACCCAGCCGTGTTCGCCTGAACCCACCCGGCAGGTGCTCCACTGGCCCCCGGGAAACCCGGCTGACCCTGCGGTGCAAAAGGATTCGCCGGCTGACCCATGCCAGGCTGCTGGCCGAAACCGGGTTGCGGATAGCCCGACATCCCGCTCGCCTGGGGGTAGGGCATCTGACCCGCCGCGTACGCACCCGCCGGAGCCACCTGGATGGCGACTCCCTGCCGACGTGAACGGAAGTAACTGATACCGATCAGCACCACGATCAGGCCGATCAACGGGTACCGGATCTGGGGCTCATTGACCGACGTCGCGATGTACCCCACCCACGGCACCGTGTACTGGACCTTGCCGATCGCGGTGTTCGCTGCGCGCGGGCCATCGGTCGTGCGCGTCGCGTCGCCCTTGGTGATGTAGACGCGGTTCGGACCCTCCGGGCCTTGCACCTCGATCACCCGGTGCGTCACCCGCATCTGGCTCTCCACCTGGTTGAAGGTTCCGATATCGCCGACCTGCATCGACTGAGCTGCCGACGGATCAACCACGACGACCGATCCGACCGGAATGCTCGGGGTCATCGACGCCGAGGTGACGATGAAGCTCTCCCATCTCAATAGGAAGGGCACGATGGTGACCGCGGCGAAGACTGCCACGATGAATGCCGCCGGCACGCCCACAAGCAGGATGGATAGCCATCGGCGGGGCGGGGCAGGTGGACGAATCCCCGGTGGTGGTCCGGGCGACACCTGGGGAGTGGGCGGCGCCCAACCCGACGGTCCCAGACCCGGCATCACTGGACCTGACGGGCCGCTGGGCACTCTCTGTGTCATCTTGTCACCAACACCTGTCCCCTGAACAAGTCGGTACCGCACGTGCCGAGGTACCGATCCACACGCACCGGCACCCTGTTCATGGGCTTCTACTCGACATAGTAACGCCCCATCCCCGGCAAAGTTCCCAAAGCCCGAGATAGGACACCGCCAAACTGCGTCGGGAAGATCCCGGACCCGCAACTACCCAATGCCTTGGACAGACCCACCCCGTCGGTCCGCCAGCTTCTCCCAGAGAAGAGATACATCCAGCCGCTTTGTCGTGTGCCCGATGGCAACCAAAACGACCAGACGGCCGGCAAGGTGCGGTCTCCCGCGCCCTCCCGGCCGTCCAGACTGCTGGCCCTGCGTGTAGCTCGATTGATATGTATGTTTGATCTGCTGTGAACCTGCCCCGGGACTGATCAGAACGCGTCCCGGGTGTCACCGCAAACCGAAGCCACCACCACCAACCCTCCCCGAACCCGTCCGCCCCGGCTCCCCGGAACGGACGGCTGGATCGGATCAGTGGATGAAGTGACTA
>BJHB01000360.1:0-3609 GCA_014191415.1 Chloroflexota bacterium | reverse complement strand
TTCCTTCGCACCCTTCCCGACGTGGAGATCCTCCCCGCCAAGCGTTAGCGAGCGTGCGAGCATAGAAATCAGGCGGCCTGGGGAGCGAAGCGAGGGGTTGGGTTGCCTCGGATGCCCGGGACCCGAGCGAAGCGTATTCTGATCAGGGGCGATGGGGAGGGGCTAGGGTGTCGGTCACGGACGGTTCAAAGCCCCGGCGACCAACTGCACGAGGTCGGGTACGTCCGTCTCGTCCAGGCACGCCGGTGAGAGTGAGAAGCGTCCGCGATCCAGGCCTCCTTGCCCAACGGCCACGATGGGGTCGGTGTCACCTAGTCGGTTGACCGCCGTGATGACGCGCGCGCGGGCGTCCGGGCCATCAATCGCGACCGTGACCGATGGCCGGTGGTTCCGCACACCATCGTCCAGATGTATCGACACCGCGCCGGTTGACGCCAAGGCGTGCCTCAGACCCTCCGCGATTTTCGAGGCCATCGCCTGTCTCGACCGGAATTCGGTTTCGTGATCGCGGGCGACGAAGCGTTCGAGGGCGACCAGCAATCCGGCAATCTCCTCGCGTCCGACCTTGCATGCGCGCCCGATGCCCTGCAGCGGGGGTCCGTCCACAGTGCCGTCGGCGATCAGGTGTCGCCACGTCCACGTCTCGGGATGCACGTCCATGTCCTGATGTTGCAGCGCGACGGATCGGATCAGGTCGGCCCGCCCGGCCAGAATGCCGGATGCCTGCGGTCCCCCGATTGCCTTCCCGCCGGAAAAGCAGACCAGCGACGCCCCCTGTTCGATGAAGCGGCGCAGGTTCGACACCGGCGGCAGTGAGGCCGCTGCGTCCACGATCACGGGAACGCCGTGGCGCGCCGCGATGGCCGTTGTCTCGGGTAGCGAAAGTACGCCAAGTGTCTCGGGATCGCCCATCTCTACCCACAGGACGGCGGCGGTGCGTGGGCCGATGGCGCGGTCAAGGTCGAATGGGCGTGTTGGGACCGGCGTTGGGTGGCCGACCCCGCCGATCTCGATGAGGCGGACACCTGTTCCGCGCACGGCATGGTCGTAACTGTTGCGGTGCGCGCGTTGGACGATCACCTCGTTGCGCGTCACCGCAGACAGGTCGGGCATCGTCTCCATGAGGGTCGCATCGTCCCCGGCGACGCACGCCGCCGTGCCAAGCAGCAGTCCCGCCGCCGCACCACTCGTGACGTATCCGGCCTCGGCGCCGGTGACCCGGGCGATGACGACACCCGCGGCAACTTGCAGGTCCTCCATGCGGACGTATGCCCGCGAGGCCTCGGCCATGGCGGCCAGTACTTCCGGCGCCATGCGCGATCCACCGAGTCGCGTCAGGGTTCCCGCAGCGTTGATGACCCGGCGCACGCCTAATCGTGCATAGAGACCGGGTGTCCCCGGCGAGGCCGTTGGGTGTGTTGCGCCAGATGTCGATGCCGTGACTGTGTCCATGCGGTCACGCTACGCGCATGCGTGGTTCGTGTCAATCAGCTGGGGCGGACGGAACAGCTTCACCCTGAATGTGGGGGGTGCGTTTCGACATAATCCATCGGACTGCTTGCCAGAGCGCGTATGCGCCGACGGTGTAGGTCACAACCAGGAATGGTTCAGCGGGATGCCGGTAGCGGGCGCGGTCGGAGTTCAGCAGCACGGCGAGGAACAGGAGGCCCAGACCGAGGCCGATCGGTACCAAAGCCGGACGCAGCCGTCTCACCGCCAAGGACGCAACCGTGGCCACGACCGTCAGCACGAGGGTCAGTCCGGGTGGAACGTCGTCGGGACGGAAGATCCGCGAAAGTCCCGATGCCTCGGCCCCGGCCTGTTCGATTGCCTCCGCGCTATCACCGTCATCGCGCACCAGGAAGATCGGTGACCGGATGCCAAGCTTCACCTGTTCACCGAAGAGGTCGTTCACCTGTTCGGCGCCGAAACCACCGCGCCACATCCTTTGCAGGCGGAACCACGTGCGTTCGGTGAACAGGCCCGCATGGCGCCAGATCACGTCGGTTGCCGCCGCTGCCACCAGTGTCGAGGTGTTGCGGTCGGGGAAGTCGCGCCGCGCCCGCATCCACGCCTGCCAGTACGAGGCACCACGGTCGCGCTGTTCCTGCATCCCGCGCAGCACGGCCCGCACGTCCGGGTCCGGGTGGGACTGGTTCTCCCACGTGTACGTCGCTTCCTCTTCCCACAGGCGAGGCAACAGTGCGCTGACGCCAATGCCATTGCTCAGGCCGAGGTAGCCGTGGACGACCTGGTTGTGGATTGCCCACGGCGTGACCACCACCACGAAAGATGCCCCAACTGCAACCGCCCGGAACACTGCCACCCGACGCACCGGCCATCCACCCGACGCGATGGCCAGCAGCATCACCACGCCAAGGAACGGTTGCAGTACCAGGCGTGTCAGCGATGCAACTGCAATCACCACGCCGGTGGCAATCGACGTGCCCAAGCCTCCTGTCCGTACCAGATGGAGGGTCAACCACGCACCAACGGTCACCAAGGGAATGAACAGTGCCTCGGTGTAGATACCGTGTTCTAGGATCAAGATATATCCGTTCACGGCCATTGCGAACGCCGGAACCATTGCCCAAGTTGGAGGAAGCGCCATCCGTGCCACGCCGTAGGTTGCCAGAACGGTCACTAGGCCAAGGGCGTGTTGCACGGCTGCGACACCCAGGAAATCCGGACCCAGAACCATCTGGATCACTGCCACGAAGACCGGATACGCCGGTGGGTAGAAGCCATCGAGTGGCGCGAAACTACCCCATGAGGTGAACGTCATCGCGGTCTTGGTGTAGACGCCGCTATCGCCGATGACGAAGACTGGCACCCGGAACAGGAACATCAGGCGCAAGGCTGACGCTGCGGTGATCAGGACTCGCTGGTTGACCCGGTCGCCCCAGGCATTGCCAATCTTGTCCGGATTGCCGACCACTTCGTGGTACCGCCGCCACGCAGTGCGGACTGCATCACCCCACCTGATCCATGCAAGGGCGCCACCCACAATCAGGTCAGCAGACACAACGAGTTCACCGGGGCGGAATGCGCCCGTTGGCACTGAGGCGATGCGGTTCGCCACCACCCACCCCATAGCCATTGATGCCCACGCCCACGCCATCCGGAGTACCAAGGTGGTGGGCCTGGTACGCCACCAAGTGTGGACACCGAAAGAGCCAAGGATGCCCAGGGCAACCAAGGACAATGGGTCGACGACTATGCGCACCGCCAACGCCTGGATGATTGCGCCGGTGATGCCCAAAAGCATTGGCAGGACCATCAGTCCCAAGCGAATCGCAGGTACGGTCAAAGTCGCTGGCGAGACTTCTCGTACCGGATCCCGTCCGGATGGTTCACTTGCCACAGTTCCACAACGTCCAGCGCCACGGGGGTGACGCCGAGGCGTGGGTTCACGCAGTGCGGTGAATACCTGTCGCCCCCCTGGCAGGGTCGCTGATGCCCGACACGTTGCCCCGATGCCATGCACGTGCCATCATGGCGGCATCATGACTGCCTCCCCCACCTTTGACCTCACCTGTGACGACTGCCACCAGGTCGCCCCGGCGCGCCCGTACTCCCCACGGTGCCCGCACTGCGATGGCGCGCTAG
>BJHB01000359.1:0-3613 GCA_014191415.1 Chloroflexota bacterium | reverse complement strand
CGTGAGGGTGGGGGTATGAGTGACGCATCGGTAGCGGGCATTGATGGTCCGATCAGGCCACGGGCACCCGGATGAGGCGCATGGCAGGGGTGAGACGAGTCTACCGGGGAGGTGTAGCGCCATTGCAATGGCACGTCACCTCAGACTGCCCTTCACGCGCTTGCACGCCAAGGTCACCGGCTGGTGAACACCAGTCCGGGCAAGGAGTTGCATAACGGTGTACGTAGGTGTACGGTTGCTCCAATCATCGCGGGCAGGGCGGTGCCGATTGTTCGTGCCGTGTAAGACACCTTCGGCATAAAAGTCCTGCCATGGGGGTAGAGTAGTGGAAATCAAGAATAGGCGTCTCATCCTGAGTGCCCTCGCAAGTGCAACTGGTGCCGCGGCACTGGCAGCTTGTGGTGGCGAGACCGCGCCGGCCGCCAAGGCCGAGCCGACCAAGGCCGCTGCCCCGGCAGCCGCAGCAGCCCCGACGACGGCACCCGCCGCCGCCGCTGCAACCAAGGCACCAGAACCCACCAAGGCCGCTGCCCCGGCAGCCGCACCCGCCGCCAAGGCCGCCGGCAAGCTGGAAATCTTCTCCTGGTGGACGAACCCCGGTGAGGTCGAAGGCCTCGACGCGATGTTCAAGGTCCTCGCCAAGGAAGCCCCCGAAGTCAAGGTCACCAACGCGGCGATCGCCGGTGGTGCTGGTGCCGGTGGCGACATGAAGGCGGTCCTTGCGACCCGCATGAACGCCGGCAACCCGCCAGACTCCTTCCAGGTCCATCTTGGCAAGGAACTCACGGACGGCTACGCCAAGGCCGACAAGATGGAAGACCTGACCTTCCTCTTCGAGAGCGAAGGCTGGACCAAGACCTTCCCGAAGGGTCTCTTGGACGCCGCAGCCTCCGGTGGCAAGCAGTACTCGGTGCCGGTGAACATCCACCGCTCCAACGTCATGTGGTTCAACAAGAAGATCATGGCGGACAACGGCATCACAGCCGCGCCGGCCACCTTCGACGAGTGGTTCGCGATGGCTGAGAAGCTCAAGGCCAAGGGCATTCCTGCCCTGGCGATGGGTGCCTCCTCGGCCGGCCCGGATGCGCATCTCTTCGAGAACATCCTCGCCGGTGTGGTTGGTGCCGATGGGTACAGCGGCCTCTGGAACGGCAAGACCATGTGGTCCGACGCCAAGGTCACCTCTGCCCTCGAGACCTTCAAGAAGATGATCGGCTACGCCAACAAGGACTACCTGCAGATCGTCGGGTGGGACGCGGGCGAGTACATCATTTCCGGCAAGGCCGCGACCTACATCATGGGCGACTGGATGAACGGGTACTACAAGGCCAAGAAGTTCGCCGACCTAGGGTACGCCCCGCCTCCGGGCACCAAGGGCACTTTCGTCGCGCTTTCAGATTCGTTCGGATTGCCGAAGAAGGCCCCGAACCGCGATGCCTCCATCGCATGGCTCAAGGTCTGCGGCAGTGTCGCCGGCCAGGACGCGTTCAACCCGGTCAAGGGTTCCATCCCGGCCCGTACCGACGCCGGCAAGACCTCCGATTACGACGAGTACCAGAAGTCCGCAATGAAGGACTGGACGACCGACAAGATCGTCCCATCCCTCGTGCACGGCTTCGCGGGCAAGCAGAGCTGGGTCACCGACTGGCAGAACGCCGTCAACTCCTTCGCATCCAAGCTGGATGTCAAGGCGACCCAGGACGAGCTCGTCAAGATTGCCAAGGACGCCTTGGGCTGATCGGCTGGCCGGGCCAATCGGTCCGGCCTCATGTCCATCGGGGTGGGTCTCCCTCTCCGGATTTGTTTGGCCATCATGCCGCCGTCGGTGCCATCAGGTGCTGACGGCGGTTTTTTTCCATGTGAGCGGTTCACTGCCGAGTCCCGTACCATCGGGTAGCCTGAACCAGCACCACCGGATGGTCCGGTTGCACAACGCACTGCCCGGAGAAGCCGGGTGGATTTGCGGCGTACCCAACATGGTTGCGCCCGCGGGAGCTTGCACGTGGCGAACACTGCCGTGCCGATGTCGCGCCAGAACACTCCAGTCACCCAACCACCACCCTCCAAGCGACGTGTGACCGAACGTGTCCAAGCGGCGATGATGCTCGCCCCGACGATCACCATCGTCCTGATCTTCATCTATGGCTTCCTCTTCTGGACCATCTTCCTCTCGTTCTCGGGTTGGAATGACGTCAACTTCGAGGTGCCGTTCGTCGGACTGCGGAACTACCTCCGCCTGTTCGAAAACGCCCGGTTCATGATCGACATCTCGAACCAACTCTGGTTCTCCGCCTTCTTCCTCGGCCAGTGCCTAGGCTTCGGATTCCTGCTTGCGGTGCTGCTTGACCGGCCAATCTGGGGCGAGGATGTCTTCAAGACCATCTACATCTTCCCCTTCGCCGTGTCATCGATCGTGACGGGCGTGATCTGGCGCTGGCTCATGTACCCGGATACCGGCATCAACCTCCTCTTCGACATGGCCGGGATCGGCTTCCTCAAGAGCAAGTGGTACGCCGAACCATCCATCGGCATCATCGCCGTCAGCATCCCGGCGGCCTGGCAGATGACGGGCTACACCATGGCACTCTTCCTCGCCACCCTGCGGGGCATCTCCAGCGACCTGCGTGAAGCCGCCGCCATGGACGGTGCAACCGGGTGGCAGTACTACCGGTACGTCGCCTTCCCGGCGTGCATCCCCACCACCTACTCCGCAACCGTCATCCTCGGCATGCTGTCGTTGCGGACCTACGACCTCCCGGCCGCCATGACCGGCGGTGCCGGCCCGAACTACCGGACCGACCTGGCCTCCAACTTCATGTTCGAGACCGCGTTCCAGCAATACCGCTACTCCTTGGGTGCGGCTATCGCGAGCCTCGTGATCGTCGTGTCGATCATTCTCCTCATCCCCTACATCCGCGAAGCCGACTCGCAGTGACACGGACCGTCCGGAGGCCACGATCCCGATGAACCGTTCCACCCCCTACCTTTCAGACGCAATCCGTTTCATCATCCTTGCGTTCTTTGCCCTCTACTTCATCATGCCCATCTACCTTCTGGCGATCACCAGTTTCAAGCCGTTCGAGGACATCAGTTTCAACACCATGTGGGCCCTTCCCAAGGGGATCCACCTGACCGGCATCACGCAGGCGTGGACCTACGTCTCGCAGAACTTCATGAACAGCATCATCGTGACCCTGCCGGCATCGGTCCTGTCATCGATCCTTGGATCATTCAATGGCTACCTGTTCGCGAAGTGGCGCTTTCCGGGGTCACGGTGGCTCTTCCTGATGGTCCTGTTCGGCATCTTCCTGCCCTACCAGGGCATCCTGATCCCGTTGGTGCAGGTCCTCGGCGCCCTTGACCTCTACGGCAAGTACGCCGGACTGATAATCGTCCACATAGTGTTCGGCATCCCGATCACGACCCTCATCTTCCGCGGGTACTACTCGGCGGTGCCAGATGAACTGGTGGATGCGGCCCGCATCGACGGTGCCGGGATCCTGGGTGTCTTCCGGCACATCATGCTTCCCTTGGCAATGCCCGCCTTCGGTGTCAGCATGATCTGGCAGTTCACCAGCATCTGGAACGACTACCTGATCGGACTCGTGATCCT
>BJHB01000358.1:544-3629 GCA_014191415.1 Chloroflexota bacterium | reverse complement strand
GAAAGACTGCGTGGGGAACAACCCTGGAACCATTCGCATTCGTCTACAACAAGAAGTTGCTCCCTGCTGACGCCGTACCGAAGGACCACACCGCGCTCATCAAGTTGCTCACGGACAAGACCGACCTGCTCAAGGGCAAGGTCACCTGCTACGACCCGGAGAAGAGCGGCACCGGCTATCTTGCAAACAGCCGTGATGTGACAAACTTCCCGGCATTCTGGGACCTCGCAGCTGCCCTCGGCAAGGCAGACGTGAAGCTCTACACCAGTACCGGCACGATGATCGAGAAGATCCAGTCCGGCGAACACATCTTTGGCTTCAACATCATCGGCTCCTACATCCTCCCAAAGCTGAAGACCGACGCGGAGACCTTCGGCATGGTCTTCCCTCAGGACTACACCATCGGGTTCTCCCGGGTGGCGTTCATCGCAAAGAAGTCGAAGCGCCAGAACTCTGCCAAGCTGTTCCTCGATCACCTGATCTCAAAGCGTGGACAGGACATCCTTGCCAAGCAGTCACTTCTCTACCCATCGCGCACCGATGCGGAAGGCGAAGCCACGGCATCTGGTCTTCAGAAGGAACTCGGCGACAAATTGAAGCCCATCCCGGTTTCGAACCAGGTCCTCGATGCGCTCGACCAGGCAAAGCGTCTTGCGTTCGTCGAGAAATGGCAGAAAGCCCTGGGTCGCAACTAGGACGCGTGCCACTTCCAATGGTGGCCGACGCCGCTGACAGATGATGGCAACGATCCCGTCGACGCTTACCCAACCGTGGAAACGGAAACGTCCTTCCGGTAGGTACGCGGTCGTCGCGACCATTGCCATTCTCGTTCTGTCACCCTTGCTGCTCATTGCGTACCAGAGTTCGCTGAATGGGCCATTCTTCGCTGAAAGTTCGCATTTCGATACCGGTGCGTGGAGGTATGTGCTCGGCGCGCGACAGTTCTGGCGTGCGTTCGGCACATCAGCCATCGTGGCGACGGGCATGGTGGGCATCGGAGTGCCGTTTGGCGCGGTCCTCGCCTTCATCATGGTCCGCACGGACATTCCCGGTCGTCGCATCCTCGAACCGGCTGTCCTCGTTCCGATCTTCCTTTCACCGATCGTGACCGCCTTTGGCTACGTGGTTGCAATCGGGCCCGTCGGATTCATATCCCTCTGGGTGAAATCATTGGTCGGATCGGTACCGTGGAATGTCTACGGGTTGCCGTCACTCATCGTCATCGCCGCGCTCACCCACGTCCCCCACACCTACCTGTACGTGTCTACGGCGCTGCGTTCCGTCAACCCAGAACTCGAGGAGGCGGCACGGACGCTCGGCGCGCCGCCCTGGAGAGTGGCGCTCGACATCAGCCTCCCTCTCGTCCGGCCCGCACTGCTATTCAGTGCGTCACTGACGTTCCTGCTCGGGTTCGAACTCTTTGGACTGCCACTCGTGCTCGGTGATCCCGCCGGGCTCCTTGTCCTAACGACGTACCTGTTCAAACTCACGACCCTCCTCGGAGTGCCGTCGTACCAGATGATGGCGGTGGTTGCCCTCAGCATCGTGGTGGTAACCCTCCCTCTCGTCATGATCCAGAGGCACCTTCTGGGACAGGCAAGCCGGTTCGCAACAATCCGCGGACGCGGACTTGCACTCAGGCCACTGAAACTCGGACGATGGCGATGGGTTGCGCTTGCCATCGTAGTGGCGTGGCTATTGCTGACCGTCGCAGTCCCTTTGGGAGGCATCCTGCTCCGATCAGTTGTCAAGGGCTGGGGCGAAGGTGTCTCCCTCTCCAGAGTTCTGACGCTTGACCACTTCCGCGGGTTGGCGGACTACCCGAACCTGATACGTGGGATCGTGAACACGATTGCCCTCGGCGTGATTGGTGGCGCCATCTCGGTCGGGTGCTACCTCATTGTCGGCCTGACGCAACACCGGTGGTCATCCCGCGGAGTTGCCGTGCTGGACTTCATGGTGCTCATCCCGCGCGCAATCCCAGGACTGGTCGGTGGTCTGGCATTCCTCTGGCTGATCCTCTTCATTCCAGCATTGCGACCCCTGCGCGACTCGATGATTGCGGTCTGGATGGCCTACTCAACCGTCTGGCTGGCATATGGTCTCCGGCTAATTTCCACCGCACTCCTGCAGGTCGGTCCGGAGCTCGAGGAGGCCGCCCAAACTGCCGGCGCATCCCCAATGCGCGTCCGATGGGAGATCACCATTCCACTTGTTCGCCTCGGACTAATCGGAAGCTGGCTGCTCATCTTCATGATGTTCGTACGCGAATACTCGACCGGCGTCTACCTGTTCGGGGCAGGAACCGAAGTCATCGGGTCACTCATCGTTTCACTCTGGGGCGCGGGAGGCCTCGACCTGATCGCGGCCCTGTCTGTCGTCAGCGTTGTCATCGTCAGTGTGGCGCTTGCAACTGCGTTGCGTCTGGGAGTTCGCTTGCATGACTGACCAGACCCCAGTCCTGACCATCGAGTCCGTCGAGAAGTCATTCGGCACCACAGCAGTCCTGCAAGGCGTATCCGTCACCCTCCACGAGGGCGAAGTCGTTGCTCTGCTCGGCGCCTCCGGCAGCGGGAAAACCACCCTGCTCCGTGTCGCCGGCGGCCTCGAGCGTCCGGATGCTGGCCGGATCACCATTGGTTCATCGGTCGTGTTTGACGCATCCTCCGCAGTTGACATTCCTGCCGAAGGCCGGAACCTCGGGTTCGTCTTCCAGTCCTATGCGTTGTGGCCCCACATGACCGTCGCCGCGAACGTCGGGTACGGACTGCGCCTTCGGGGTGCATCGGCGGCTGATCGGGAAGCACGCGTCCTCGCCGTCCTCGAACGCCTCGGACTTGGTTCCCTAGGTAGCCGCTACCCACACCAGTTGTCCGGGGGACAACAGCAGCGGGTCGCCCTCGCACGTGCGCTGGTGTACGAGCCACCAATCGTCCTGCTCGACGAGCCGTTGTCAAACCTGGATGCGAACCTCCGTGAGGAGGCACGGGCCTGGCTGAGGGAACTCATCGTCACGCTTCGACTAAGTGCCCTGTTCGTCACGCACGATCAAGTGGAAGCGCTTGCGATCGCTGACAGGGTGGTT
>BJHB01000358.1:0-534 GCA_014191415.1 Chloroflexota bacterium | reverse complement strand
TGTTGAACAGGTCGGCCCGCCGGACAGCCTCTACGGTGACCCGAAATCCCTCTTTGCCGCTACGTTCCTGGGAAGCAACAATGTCTTCCCAGTGACCTTTGACCCGACGTCCAGGCAATCGGACGGTACAGCGATGGTCGGTTGCGGGCCACATCGGATCCGAAGCCAGATCCGGTCAAACGCCGGTAACACCCCTGCCGCCATGGCCGTCATTCGGCTGGAACGGGTTAGCGTGAACCCGGTCCTGAACATGGGCACGGACGGGACGACCCTGGAACTCCCGCTGCGCACGTCGCTGTATCTGGGTGAACGCTGGGAACACGTATTTGACCTTCACGGTCACGCATTCCGCGCTTGGGGACCGAGAAAACTGGCACCGGGCACGCATGCGGTGCACCTGCCAATCGACGGCGTCTGGGTCTTTTGAGCCCAAACGCCGTCGTCCTTCAGGGATTTACGGTGCAGGTTCGGCGCTTGGGGCGACCGGCACCGACAACTTGAGGAAGGCCTCACCCAGAGGGGAAATGCGGACCA
>BJHB01000357.1:0-3633 GCA_014191415.1 Chloroflexota bacterium | reverse complement strand
GGATGAGGCAAGACGGGGTGAGCCTCCAGACTCAGCTTCGTGAAGCCGGGCCATGAAATGGAGAACCGGCGACAGCCGGTTCAGGTACGACGAAAGGATCGGGTTCGTCGGATACCCAAGGTCAGGATCGTCCGCACTCGCTTCAAGCACTCGTACAACAGCTCGTTCCGCGCGTCGAACGACCGCGCGTGCCACGTCTAGGTGCCCGCCACCAACCGTGGATCCCGGCAGAACGAACTCGTTGGGTATGGCAATACGTTCCTTGAGATCCACAAGAGTCCGATCTAGCCACTCCAAGCGATCCGAGGGCAGTCTGTGCGCCTGCGGATGGTTCGGAGGCATCGCTAATTCGGACATCAGGCCATACAGGTCACGCTGCACCTGTTCAAGGACGCCCGGGCCCCATTCGCCATCCCATGACACGGCTGCACGCGCCAGGCCAATGTGCGACGTGGCTTCATCCACATCCCCGAGTGCCTCGATGATCGCGTCGGACTTCGAAACCCTTCGCCTCCCCAGAAGATCGGTCATTCCTCGGTCACCCGAGCCTGTTCGCCACGTCACCATCACCCTAAAGGTACCGCGCGACCAGCACAAAACGGGCCATCCATCGATGGCGTGTACGGGGTTGTGAGCCCCAAGATGGTTGACGGAGATCAGGATCTCGCCTCGGTTGGATGAAAGTTCCACGTTGTGCTTGTCGCGCATCGTGCAACAGTGCAGAATTGGGGGGACATCGCGACTGGGGGCATCGTTGCTCCCGGATCAGTCACACGCCTTTGACCGCAACTGCATCGCCCGGTCACCGCATCTACTGCGGCCCTCGGCGGCAAGGTTGCTATGCTTCCGCCGCCAGTTGTGCCCAATCTGCATCGGCGTCGTTGAAAAGACGAGAACTATCTGTAATGAGTATGATCGCGCCGTCTCGCACCACCCCGGACCTGCATGTGTCCGATGAGGAACTCCGTCGTCTCTACCGGATGATGGTCCAGATTCGTCGGTTCGAGGAACGTACCGAGGAGCAGTACACGCGCGACCGGATCGGCGGGTATTGCCACCTCAACATCGGTGAGGAGGCCACGGTCGCCGGTACCGTCGGTAGCCTCACACCGGACGACTACTTGTTTGGTGGGTATCGCGACCACGGGCTCAGTCTGGGCGTCGGTGGTTCGCCTCGGGCCATCATGGCAGAACTCTTCGGCAAGGAAACGGGCCAAGCCCACGGGCGCGGCGGTTCGATGCACCTTCTCGACGTGGAACGCCATTTCTTGGGCGGGTGGGGAATTGTTGGCGCCCAGATCCCGCTCGCGGTTGGCGCAGCCTTCGCCCTCGATTATGAAGGGCGTCCTGGCGCAGTCATGTGCCTATTCGGGGATGCGGCGATCAATATCGGTGCCTTCCACGAGGGCCTGAACCTAGCCGCAATCTGGAACCTTCCCTGCGTATTCGTCATCACGAACAATCTATACGGGATGGGGACCTCCGTTGAGATGGCCTCTGCCGAACCTGACCTATGGAAACGTGGCCAGGCATACCGGATGCCGTCCGAACGGGTAGATGGCCAGGATGTCCTTGCTGTCCGCGAGGCAACCCAGCGGCTCCTTCGTCTAGCCCGGGAAGAACGCCAACCGGCCCTCCTCGAATGTCTGACCTACCGCTATCGCGGCCACTCCGTGGCAGACCCTGGGAAGTCGTACCGAACTCAAGAGGAGATTGAACGCTGGCGTGCCCGCGATCCGATCGTCCTGTTCGAACAGACCCTGCGGACACGTGGAATCCTTGATGACGTCGCCGTCGAGGCTGTCCGTTTTGAGGTCGAGGCCGAAGTCCAGGATGCCATCGACTTCGCGCTTGCCTCTCCAGATCCGGATCCCAAGGATCTTTACCTCCATATTTACGACGCAAAGGGTGCATCCGACTTCGACCGGATGGGTGAGGGTGCGCCGTTCGGCGAGCTCAGCATCCGCGGCACCGATTGGGCAAGCGGAGACGCCTGAAAAACACGTGCACGGCCCGGGACTGCCGCACTCCCATTGACGAGTATCCAAACATTCCCCGGGCTGGCATCACCAGACAAACATTCGGTACGCGTCCGCGGTACACGGTTCCGCCGACGCAGGAGTGATCGAGACAATGCCAGAGTTGACCTATCGTGAGGCGTTGCGCCAGGCGCTTCGCGAAGAGATGCTTCGCGACCCAAGCGTCTACGTAATCGGTGAGGAAGTCGGCCGATTCGAGGGGTCCTACAAGGTCACCCAGGGCCTCTTCAAGGAGTTCGGTCCCCGGCGTGTCAAGGAAGCCCCAATCGCCGAGGAAGGGTTCATGGGCATCGGGGTCGGGTCGGCAATGCTGGGGCTCCGTCCCGTTGTCGAGATCATGACGCTGAACTTCATCCTTGTCGCAATAGACATGGTCATCAACCATGCCGCCAAGGTGCGGTACATGTTCGGCGGGCAACTCAAGGTGCCGATGGTGATCCGCACTCCCGGAGGTTCTGGCAAGCAGCTCACGGCCCAGCATTCACAAAGCTTTGAGGGTTGGTTTGCAAACACTCCCGGCCTCAAGGTGGTTGCGCCATCTAACCCTGCCGACGCGAAAGGATTGCTGAAGAGCGCCATCCGCGACGATGACCCAGTCCTCTTCCTGGAAAACCTCACGATTTACAACCAGCGCGGCGAGGTCCCCGATGGAGACTACGTCGTACCGATCGGACTTGCAGCCGTCCCGCGCGTCGGCACCGATCTCACGATCGTGTCCCATTCGTTTGCAACCGTCCGCGCTCTCCAGGTGGCTGAACGGTTCGCCGAAGAAGGGATCAGCGTCGAGGTTGTCGACCTGCGCAGCCTTCGCCCACTCGACATGGAAACGGTCGTCAAATCGGTGCGCAAGACCCACCGGGTCCTGTGCGTCGAGGAGGGTTGGCCCACCTACGGCGTCTCGGCCGAAATCGCAGCGCGGGTGTCAAAGGCGTGTTTCGCCGAACTTGACGCACCAGTCGAGCGAGTTGGTGGTGCCGAAGTGTCCATGCCGTACGCCCGTCCACTGGAAAACGCCGCGCAGGTGAACAACGAGAAGATCTATGCCGCCGCGCGCAGCGTCCTTGCTGAAAGCGGCATGCTCAAGCGAGGCATCCTGACCGCCAATCGATAGCCCGGACTGGATGGGCCATACTTTGGCCACGTCGCACCGGGCGAATTGCCTGCCCGTAGCGAATGATCCGGCAGGTTCGCCATCCCTCGTGACAACACCTTTCACACCTGACTAACGAAACGACGTCCATGCCAGAAGAAATCGTGATGCCCCGCCTTTCCGACACCATGCAGGTGGGCACCATTGCCCGCTGGGTCAAGCACGAGGGCGACGCTGTCAAGACCGGTGATGTCCTCATCGAGGTGGAGACCGATAAGGCGACCCTCGAACTGACGTCGTATCACGACGGCACGCTCGCGCAAATCGTGATCGGCGACGGCGGTACCGCCCCAGTCGGGACCATTGTCGGCATCCTCGCGCGTGTCGGTGAATCGGTGGCGTCCGTCCGAATCGCAACCGCACCAACCCAAGCACCGACGGCCACGGTCGCTCGAGCGCCAACGCAAGCGACGCCCGCCCCCCCAGTCCAAGCGCAAGCCGTCG
>BJHB01000356.1:0-3634 GCA_014191415.1 Chloroflexota bacterium | reverse complement strand
ATTGATGGAAACAGGTCGGGTTGCCCTTCGATACGTGCGAAATCCGAACGGATCGCGAGGCGACATTGCGGGGTTGACTGATGCCACGGGTTTCATCCTGGGGCTCATGCCTCATCCAGAGAATCACGCGGTGTCGAGGCAGCATCCTGGCTTTCGGCGTGGGACTGGTGGGGGACTTGGACTTCGGATCTTTGAGAATGGAGTGCGCCATGCCGGACGCTGACTCGTCACGACCGATCACCGATCTCTCAGGAATTCAGGGAGGTTTGACGCCGGTGTTGGGATGTGACGACATCCAAATAGGGCTGCCAGGACGACGGGTTGGCAAGGTTCGAGTTTCATACGCCCTTGCCGATGGACGTCGATTGTTTGTGACGACCGACCGTTTGTCGGCCTTCGATCGGGTCGTGGCCGTCGTGCCGTACAAGGGTCAGGTCCTGAATCAGTTGGCAGCGTGGTGGTTCCATCAAACCCGAGGGATTGTTTCCAATCACGTAGTCTCCGTCCCTGATCCGAACGCCACCATTGGCGTTGAGGCGCGTCCCCTGCCGGTCGAAGTCGTTGTCCGGGGTGTGATTACGGGGACCACGTCCACTTCGCTGTGGCGGCAATACGATGCCGGCGCAAGAACCATTTACGGGCACACATTCCCGGATGGACTACGCAAGAACACGCGCCTGCCCGAGGCCATCATCACTCCTACGACGAAGGGCGAAGCTGGCGCGCACGACGAACCGCTTACGTGTGTCGAGGTAGTTGAACGGGGGTTGGTTGGGTCAGAGACGTGGACACAGGTGCAGACGGCAGCGCTAGCACTGTTCACGTTCGGTCAACGGATTGCTGGTCAGGCAGGACTGATCCTCGCTGACACGAAGTATGAGTTCGGCATCGCCCCTGATGGATCGCTGTTGTTGATTGATGAAATGCACACGCCAGACTCTTCGCGCTATTGGGAAGCCTCGTCGTATGAAGACAGGGTTGGGCGGGGTCTGGAACCCGAAAGCCTCGACAAGGAGCCGATCCGACTCGCATTGGACGCTTTGGGGTACCGTGGCAGTGGAGCGCCCCCGGTTCTTTCCAGCGAAGTGATAGCTGCAACAGCGACCCGGTACATCGCCGCGTTTGAGCGGATCACCGGCATGAGGTTCGTTCCCGGTACCTACCCAGTCGAAGAGCGGTTGTTGGCCGCGCTCAATCGGGAGGGATTGCTAGGAAGTCAGCCTAGGAGAGTGCAGGAATGAAACCGCTCGTCGTGATACTGATGGGTTCGCCAGCTGACCGGGAACACTCTGGCCGGATTGCGGATGCATGCAGTCGCTTTGGTCTTGACGCAGTCATTCGAATCGGTTCGGCGCACCGGACGCCTGAGCATGTGCTCGGACTTCTTCGAGCGTACGATGCCGAGCCGCGCCCGAAGGTATTCATCACCGTAGCCGGCCGGTCCAATGCGTTATCCGGCTTCACCGATCCGTCTGTTCTTGCGCCAGTGATTGCCTGCCCTCCCCCCGGCGACCAGGTAGATCTCTGGAGTAGCCTCCGGATGCCCCCGGGCGTCGGATGCGCAACAGTCCTCGAGCCGCTCAACGCGGCATTGATGGCGGCGAAGATATTCGCCGTTAAGGATCACGACATTGCCGAATTGGTGAAGTCCTATCAGGAATCGCAACGGGTTCGAATTCTCGAGGCTGACCTTGAGGTGTCCGGATGACAGAACGCTCCTCGGCAGGTGCGCCCGTCGCGATGGACGATCGTCCGAATGAAGAATGCGGCGTCATCGGCGTGACTTCCCCATCCGAGGAGGTAGGTGAACTCGTCTTCTTCGGCCTGTTCGCTCTTCAACACCGGGGACAGGAAGCTGCAGGCATTGCCGTCTCGGACGGCGTCCAAGCGCGGTTGCACAAGGCAGACGGATTGGTCGGTCAGGTGTTCACCCCCGCCGCCATGTCACCGCTTCAGGGCATGAACGGGATCGGACACACCCGCTACTCCACGACTGGTGGGGTCGGGACACGAAATGCCCAGCCATTTCTCGTGGAGACTGTCCATGGGCCGCTCGCGGTCGCGCATAACGGCAACCTTGTCAACGCCGGTGAGCTGCGGACCGAACTTCTGATCCGGGGATTCGGACTGACCGCATCGTCAGATACTGAAGTCATGACCTTGATGTTGGCGTCTGCTGGGGGTCCGACCTGGGAAGACCGGGTCGCCCGAACGATGCCGGCGTGGACGGGCGCGTACTCGGTTGTGCTCCTGGTCGAGAACCGGGTGATTGCAGCGCGTGACCCGTGGGGGTTCCGACCGTTGTCGGTCGGACGCCTTGCAGACGGTGGCTACGTGGTCGCGTCAGAGACCTGTGCGCTGTCAACTCTGGGGTGCCGTGAAATCTCCGAGGTGTTACCTGGAGAAATTGTCACCATTCAGGGAGATACCGTTCGGCGTCGTCAAGCATTGGTCCCGGCTGTGACGCCAGCAAGATGCACGTTTGAGTTCGTGTATTTCTCTCGGCCGGATTCGGTGTGGGACGGTCTCAGTGTCCATGGCGTACGCCAACGTCTTGGCGAGGAATTGGCACGCGAGGCCGCGGTTGCCGCGGATGTCGTGATTCCTGTGCCGGACTCTTCAATTCCCGCCGCCGTCGGATACGCACGCCAAAGCGGAATCCCGTACAACGATGGACTGATCAAGAACCGGTACATCGGACGGACCTTCATCGAACCAACCCAGGTAATGCGGAAGCGCGGCGTGGCAATGAAATTCAATGCCCTGACCGAGAACCTCGCTGGCAAGCGTGTCGTCCTGATTGACGATTCCCTTGTTCGGGGAACAACCGCCGGACCACTGGTGCAGCTCCTGCGCGACGCGGGCGCCACCGAAGTCCACCTCCGGATCACCTGTCCGCCGATCCGTCACGCTTGCCACTTTGGTGTCGACATGGGACATGACGACGACCTGATTGCAGCGCACCTCACGCTCGACGAACTTCGTGGTGTCGTCAAGGCTGACACCCTGGGCTTCCTATCCCTAGAGGGGATGATGCGCGCAGTCGGGCGTGACGGCGGCTATTGCAACGCCTGCTTCACCGGCGCGTATCCGGTAGCAGCCGGCGTCCCACGTCGCAAGGATTCGTTCGAACGCGTCCTTGGTGCGGTATCGGGATGAGAACGACTTCGGTAAAGCATGGCAACGGGCGCGTCGTCCTTGTCGTCGGGTCCGGTGGCCGTGAACACGCGATTGCCGAGGCAGTATTGCGATCACCACGGGTCAGCCGCCTTCTGGTCACTCCTGGAAATGGCGGCACACCCGGAGAACGATTTCGGATTGCGTCGAGCGATATCCAAGGAATTGTCGACCTCGCTGTACGTGAGGGCGTCGACCTCGCGATCATAGGACCGGAAGTAGCCCTTGAGGCCGGGGTGGTAGATGCCCTGCAACAGGCTGGTGTCCAAGCGTTTGGGCCAACGGCAGACCTTGCCCGGATCGAGGCGTCCAAGTCCCACGCGCGGTCACTTGCGACCCGCCTTGGAATCCCTCAACCGAGGCATGCGGTATTCGCCGCTGGCGACGAAGACGCGGCGCTCGAATGGGTCAGAGTGCTCGGCATGCCGGTTGTTGGGCAACAGTCCGGTCTCGCCGG
>BJHB01000355.1:0-3642 GCA_014191415.1 Chloroflexota bacterium | reverse complement strand
ACCTAGGCGCATCGCACGCGCACGGTGACGATACCTCCGTTGACGACCCTTCGAGCGGTCACGCGTCGCCCACTCATCACCCGGATGCGCATCCGGTCCTCGAAAGCCTTGAAGCCGATCTGCACCGCCATCCAATTCTTGTGCGATCGTTGCAGGCAGCGCACGAACACGAGCCATACCGTCAGAAGCTCGGCCTGGTCCTTGCGCGGATTGGCGCTTCCCGACGGCTCAACTCCGCACGGATCGCTCAGTTGGTTCCGATCGCAGACGTCGCGCCGGGTTCAGTCAGCCCAAATGGAGACCGGGCATGGGCCGAACAACGCGCCGTGGCCGGTGCCGAGGAGTTGTGGAGGGATGGCGCCGTCGTTGCTCCCTCGGAAGCCGGAGACGCATACCTGGCTTATGGACGCTCATCCGAACTCGCCGAAGACATTGAGACTGTTGCCCGTGGCCTGATTGCCGATCGCCTCCCGAGATTGCGTGCCGGCCTCGTCGCCGATCTCCAACGCCGGATCGATGTCTTCGGGTTCCACCTCGCGCACCTTGACATCCGACAGCACAGCGCAGTGCATGCCCGAGCGATTGCCGACCTCTTGCGCGTCGCTGGGGTTCAGGCTTCCTACGAGAACCTCGACGAACACGCCCGGGTGTCGCTGCTCTCACGCGAACTGCTCAATCCACGCCCCCTACAGCGTCAGACCGGTCCCGACGGCATCTCGCCGTACCTGCCGGAAACACAGGAAGCGCTTGCCGTCTTTGAAACCCTGAACCGGATGCAGGCCGAACTGGGGCCGGAGGCCTGCAACGTCTACATCATCTCGATGACCGAAGGGGTCAGCGACCTGCTCGAACCTCTCCTGCTTGCGAAGGAATTCGGACTATTCGACCCCAGGGTGACGCCCGCGGCCGGGGAAGCTGCCGATTCTGGTCGCAAACCCGTTAGTACGCTCCAGATTGTGCCCCTCTTCGAAACAATCGACGATCTCCGGGCAAGCGCCCATCTGATGGAGCAGCTTTTCCGCGTGCCTGCATACGCGCGTCAGCTTGAAGCTTGGGAACGACGCCAACAGATAATGCTCGGGTATTCGGACAGCAACAAGGATGGTGGATTCGTTACGTCAAGTTGGGAGCTGTACCGCGCGCAGCGGGCCTTGGCGGAACTGGGTGAGGCACACCATGTTGAGCTCACGCTATTTCACGGACGTGGCGGTGCGCTTGGACGCGGAGGCGGCCCGACAAACCGAGCCATCATGGGGCAACCCCCGGGAACGTTGAAGGGTCGCCTCCGTCTCACCGAGCAAGGCGAGGTTGCCTTTGCCCGGTACGCCCACCGTGACATCGCCTACCGGCACCTTGAACAGACGCTTCATGCCGTCCTGCGGGCGACCATCCACGACGAAATGCGGGTCAAGTCCGGTACGGAAGAGGTAATCGGGCCCGAGACGCCTAAGACAGGCAATCCGCCTGATCGGTGGTTCGCATTGCTCGACCGACTGTCCGCTGACGCACGTGCATCGTATCGAGGGTTGGTGTATGAAAGCCCGGCGTTTCTCGACTACTTCAGGGAGGCAACGCCGATAGAGGCAATATCCGAATTGCGGCTCGGTTCGCGTCCGGCACGAAGGTCTGCCAGCGCCCGCGTTGAAGAGCTCCGGGCAATCCCGTGGGTCTTTTCGTGGACACAGAACCGTCACGGCCTGCCCGGCTGGTTCGGGCTAGGGGCGGCTTGCGGCACGACCGCTGGCGCCGACACAGGTGAAACGGATTGGTCAGAACTCGCGCAGATGTATCGCCAATGGCCGTTTTTTCGAACGCTGATCGACAATGCCCAACTCAGTCTTGGCAGGGCCGATCTGCCAATCGCCTCCCTCTACGCAAACCTTGCCCAAGGTGCCACTCGTGAGGAAGTCTTTGGTCGCATTCTCCACGAGTGGCGAGCAACCGAACAGGCGATACGGCACATCACGGGACAGCCCACTATCCTGGCAAACAGCCCGGTCCTGAGCCGGTCAGTGCGCCTCCGTAACCCATACATCGACCCAATGAGCGCGGTTCAGGTCGCCCTGATTGGGCGGTGGCACGAAGCCCGACGCGCCAACGCCGAGTACGTGGCTACAGGCAGCGAGACCTCCGCGACGCCTTCGAGCACCCTTGGACCAGTCCTCGCCCTCACCATCAATGGCATCGCGGCCGGTCTTCAGAGCACGGGATAGCAGGTCAACAGCCCGACTCCTGTATCCCCACGAACGGAAACCGGCCGAACACGCGCCCCGCCCCATTCGGAAAAGGCTATCCCACAAGTCCGGTTTCGATGTTACACGACTGAAACGGGACTTTGTGATTGTGAAATCCGTCACATATGGTATGAACTGCATACGAGCAGAGTGCAGGTGGGAACGCTACGTCGGCGTTCTGGAAATCGCGGCACACCGAAGGAGAATCCTGATGGCAGCGTTGCCAACCGAAATGCGCGAGGCGACAGTCCTCGAAGAAGCCCGGGCAATCGTCAAGGCGGACGAAGAGCGTGATAGCGTCGAAGGGTCAGCCCGTTTGATGATGAGGATCGCGTCCCAGAAGCTAGGCAATCGGGCGGACGGTCAACTTACCGAGACCGAGGACACGTGGCTACTCTTGTTGTCTGCCGTTTCCCGCGACGAGATTTAAGTTCTGAGATGTTTTGAAGAGCCGCGGTTACCTAGCGTGCTTCTCTTCTTGGCCCTCATGACGAGCATCAGAAGCCGGAAGGGGCTCGGTTGTAAGCGGCCTCTCCCTACAAGTCTCCGCTTCGCAGGCGCTTGAGAAGCTCTTGCTGCTGCATCTTTGCCCGTTCACTCGCCGTCAACTTTGGCTTGACCGGCTCGGAAACTTCCTTCGCCCCCTCTGCCCTTATCGGAGAGGTTCCCGGCTCCTCAGGAAACTTCACCATCCCATGGAATGACACGATTGCCGTTCCCTGCATCCGGTCTACTTGGACAACCCGAACCTGTTGCATGGTTCCAGACGCGATCAGCTCACGCAGTACGGGCATTGCCTTCGCAGGAATCTCCGTAAGTGGTGCGAATGCTGGTTCGCTACTTTCGAGCTGCACGTCAACCAGAGCGCCGCCACGCACCAAACGGGTGACAACCCCTTCGATGACGGCGCCAGGCCTCAGCGTGGCCAATCGTCTGCGAGGCAGCGATGCGGATGGGTGTGAAGCGGGCACCAACGCATCTGCCCGACTGGATTGACGTGCGCGCGCTGAATACCGCTCCATAACTTCTCCCAGAATACCAACCATGCCAACGCAGAAGGGGATGCAGCCTGCGCACAAGCCCCTGTATGAGATAGAAACGGCAGGCCGTCAACGACGGCAATCGCAACGACGTCGAGTGGCGATCAGCTTGCCGGCTCGCGCAACGCGTTCAGAGGATGGACGAATACCGCCTTCGCGCCGGCACGCCGCATTATCGACGCGTCGCGCTCGGCCCGGCCGGGGTCCGTTTCGCAAGTCGTCACCACACAAAGTCCATCCGCGATTGCACCCCGGAATGCTTCAAGTTGGGCCGCCGGTATGCCGATCGTGACGAGGGCGTCACCACGCCCCACACCATTGCCCCCCTGCACTGAAACGGCATGGTTCGGCCTGCCGACAATCCATAC
>BJHB01000354.1:0-3674 GCA_014191415.1 Chloroflexota bacterium | reverse complement strand
GCATGAACCGGGGTTCGATGGAACAAGGTGGTCGGGGAGAGGGTGGACGCGGTCGAAGTGGACGGGGACGCGGTGACCGTGGCCCCGACGCTGCGCCCGCAACGTCCCAATAGCGCGTCGCGGGATTGATGGTCAGTCTTGCACCATCCATCCCGACCCCCGGCGGAAGTGTCATCGGGAGATCTCACTCCACCCTTTTCCCTCACTTTCCCATGTGCGGTGACGGAAAGCGGTCTGGATAAGGCCGCGAACTCCGACATACTGGGACCGCCATCGGCGTGACGGCTGAGGGCGGGCGCCACGCCCTGGGGTCGAGGCGAGTCCGGGGGAGGATCGCGAGTCCTTGATGCGGTTCCTGCGGAGCATGGCCGGTCGCGGGCTCTCGGGCGTGCGCTTGGTCACGAGCGACGCGCACCCGGTGTTGCGGGACGCGATCGCGCGGACGATGCACAGGGCAACCTGGCAGCGGTGCCGGGTCCACTCCCTGCGCAACGCGGTGTCGTCGGTGCCGGCACGCGCGCGTGAGGTGGTGGCGGGCACGGTGCGGGTGGCCTTCCTGCAATCGGATGCGGTGGCGACGCGCACGCAGTGGGCGGTGGTCACGGACGCGTTCCGGGAGCGCTTCCCGCGACTGGCGGCGCTCATGGACGACGCACGCGAGGATGTGCTCGCCTATCTGGACTTCCCGGCCGACCACTGGCGCAAGGTCTGGCCGACGAACCCGCTCGGGCGCCTGGACAAGGAGATCAAGCGCCGGACGGACGTGGTCGGGGTCTTCCCGGACGAGGCGTCGGCACTGCGCCTGATCGGGGCGATCCTGGCCGGGCAGCACGATGAGTGGCAGCCGGGCCAGCGGTACCTCGGGACGGGCTCGATGGGTCTTCTCGCCGAGGATGACGGGTCCGGGTGCGTCCCCGTGCCCCACCCCACCGCCACGGCTTGACCTGCACACCATGGACCCACCACCAAAGAACGGAACGGCAAACGATCTCTTACACACTTGACAGGACGCTACTCTGCCGTGAAATCGATCCGCCCGACGAACTCGAAGCGCTCCCGAGTGACGTACAGGTACTCCTCCCAGAGTTCGCGCCCGCCCTCGTTGAGGCTTTTCCGCGCGCGCGGGGACACCCCACCGCCCCACGGAATGCCAACCAGAGCGCATCCGGCTTTTCCGCGCGCGCGGGAACCCCGTACCGCGGTGTGGCCTACAAAGCGGACGTACGGCCTTTCAGCGCGCGCGGGAAGACCGGCCCCGTCGGTTCGCGGACAAGGTGGCGACCAAGGATGGCATCACTCACCAGAAGGTGCAGCGAAACCGACCCGGCACCCTACCGCCGTGAACGGTTACGCCGGTCGTGATTGGGGTGCCAAACTAGCACTCCAATCACGACGGGAACCAGTGACCTGGAAAGCACTGCCAAAAATCCGCTTGTAACCGGATCATGGACACAGTACGATGGAAACGCTTAGTGAATTACTTTGCGGGGGACTATGAGTTTGCAAAGGAGGTAGCATGGTCAATATGCAAGATACCGAGCGGAGACTTGGCGTCGAGACACCAGTGGTCGGGCGTTCTCGGCGGGCTGTCATCTGGCAATTGGCGAGCATCGCTGGCATGTCGGGTACGCTGTTCGCGGCATGTGCCTCACCTCTTCCGGGAGGCGATGCCGCCGGAAGCAAGGAAGCAGGTGCTGACGGGATTGTCCACTTGCAGAAGATGGCGTGGGGAAGTGCACTCGAGAAGGAGTCGATTGAAAAGGGCATCGCGCTCTTTCATGAGCAGCAGCCGAAAATCCGGGTCGAGTACCTTCATCAGCCGGATGCCTACGATGACAAGCTCCAGGCACTTCTTGCCGCTGGCACTGCTCCGGACGTGTTCAAGGTCGCGGGGAACCTGTACGCCGACTACATCGCCGTCAATGCCCTGATGGACGTGACCGACCGTGTCCTGAAGGACAGTGTGATCGGTAAGCCGGACTACTTTCTTCAACCCTTTGAACGGGAACGCTCAACGTTCAATGGGAAGTGGTACGGAGTTGGTTCCACCGCACAAGAGCGACTGCTTTTCTACAACGTGGAGTCGCTCAAGCAAGCGGGAGTGACGCCGCCACCCGTCGATCCGGGTCAGGCGTGGACATGGAGTGACTTTCAGCAATTCGCACGTCGCATGACTGTCCGGAATGGTGACGTTACCCAGAAGCTCGGCGGGCACTGGCCAAACGGTGACTACGGACCGGCGGTGGTTTCCAACGGTGGGAGGATCATTGACGGGAAAACGATGCGGTTCGCGCTTGACGAACCCGCTGCGATTGATGCAATCCAGAAGGTTGCCGACCTGACACTCAAAGAGCGCGTTTCGGCAACTGCTGACGACATCAAGGGGGGGACGGAAGTCCAGCACCTCTCGACCGGCAAGTTCTCGATGATGGTCGGAGGAAACTGGCTCCTTCTCGATTTGGCACCTCTAGGCTTCAAATACGGCGCGGGCGTCCTTCCGAAACTGAACCGCCCGGCCACCACGATGGCATCGTCATCGACCGCGATTTGGAAGGCGACGCCCAAGCCCGAAGCCGCATGGTCATTGTTCCGCTTCCTCAACACCGACGACTACCAGATCCCACTCGTCCAGAAGGGATTGTGGAACCCGAGCCACACTTCCTTGCTGAGCACAGTGGGCGTCAAGAAGTGGTTCAACCCGACCGTCCACCCCGAAGGCTATGACCGGCTCGTCATCGACTATATGGCGAAGTTCGGGTACGCCGATATTCCAATGGTGGGAGTGAGAAAGGGAATGGCGGTCATAAGCGAAGACTTGAAGCAGGTCTGGGCGGGCAAGGCTGCAGCAGCAGACGTGCTCAAGGACAGCGTGTCGCGAGCCAACAAGGTCCTCGAGTTGGAACAAGCCAGGGTTGGGAAATGAGTGTCGTGAGTGGACTAGCCAGCAATCCCTCCGTGAACTCGACTTCGGTGCAAACAGCCAATGGCAACGTTGAGGTCTCAACCATCTCCGGAAGGGTGTTCCGGATCCGGCTCTTCGGGCCACCAGAGGTGCCGGATTCGAGTTTCGTCCAAGCGCACGGCCCCGGGAGGTCCATCCCGGACGACGCCACCGGCTCCATCGCCAGGACCCATGCGTTCGCCGATGGGACAGTCGAATTGGCGACCGAGCACGGCGCAGTCCGAATTCACCCCAACCCATTGACCGTGGCATTCCACGATGCGACCGGTAGGGCGCTGATCCCGGGCTCGCGCAGTGCTCCCATCTCCCGTGAAACCATCACGACCTCCGACGGACGGCCTCCGAGACACCGCGTGATCATCAACCTCGCGAGACCGGCGGCTGAGGAGACGCACATCTACGGCCTCGGTCAGGGCGGCGGCGGCGGACAACTCGAACGTGTCGGGATGTCCCGGATGCTCTGGAATAGCCATCACGGTCATGGGCCCGGTACCGACATGGCTGTTCCCCTGCTCGTGTACATTGGAAAGACGTGCTCTTTTGGCGTGTTTTTTGACACAACGGCAAGTGCCCGCGTCGATGTCCAGCGATCCGATGGCGGTTCATCTATTCATTATGAGGCCGAGACTTCATCGTGTGACCTATATCTCATCGCAGGACCATCACCGCAAGACGTGCTTCACGAGTTCGGTCTGCTCACGGGCCTGCCGCC
>BJHB01000353.1:0-3682 GCA_014191415.1 Chloroflexota bacterium | reverse complement strand
ACTCGGGTCAAACCTGCTCGTGGTAAGCAAATGTGAACCCCCGGGTGAGGAGGCGCTCGCGAAGGGCGGCCCCGAAGGCAGTCGCGGGGGTGAGTACTCCGGCGCTGGTGGATGAATCCACTCTGTAGTCGTCAGAGAGAAGCAGAAGCGCCTCGCCGAACATTCGGGAGGTCGCAGAGTAGCCGGGGTCCCCATCTCCGGTCACGACCACCCGGCCTCGGCGTCCCGATCCGACGGCCTCGCCATGGATGGTCAGCGAGAAGCGCCCGCGCCTCTGGAGATCAGGAGACGGACCCTCTCCGGACTTCGGCAGGATCCTCTCCACCAGGTGCGCCAACGGTGGGACGGCGAGCGCAGCGCCTAGTCCCGCTATCCCGGCCAGAAGCCCGAACCCCATCAAGCGTCCCGCGGGGCCGTCGGGCATGCCCATCGCCTCGGAATACCGCAGCGATTTTCCGTAAATCCACTGCTGAAGACTGTTGCTGCGCCTCACCACCCGCGTGTTTATCGGGGCCATGAGAAACGGGGCGAGCATCCGGCCCGTGAATGGGTCGAAGCCTGGTGCGAAGAAGTCGGTCTGGTTGCCGGGGTCTGGTTCGGTGGACCGATCGGGACTGAGGGCGTATGGATCGGACAGGAGTGCCCGTGCTTCTGGGTCGCGTCGGGCACGATCAACAATTGCCACCATTGAGGCGACGGTGCCACCGCTGAAGCCGCCGATGGTCTCGCCAGTGACAAGACTGGCACGCGCGAGGGGTTCGCCGATTGATGAGGCGAGGAACTGTGTACCAAGATCGGATGGAACCGAATCGAAGCCGCATGCGTGAACGATGCGTGTGCCATTTGCAATTGCCCGCTCATGGGCAAGGTTGATACTTTGCCGGATGAACGTTGTCTCGCCGGTGATATCGGCGTAGTCGGTGGCCTCGGCGACGCAGGCATGCACGAGAGGAAGACCGATCGCGTCGAAGGGACCTGCGGTGGAACCGATTGCGCGTGTTCTGGCGGCCATCTGGCGCAGGCGGTCATTGTCGCTACTGTCTACCTCGATCAATTCCCACCGCGAGGCCCGCGCGCCGAGTAGTTCCCGAACCTCCCGTAGTCGTGAGATGCTGCGCCCTGCAATCCCAATCCGGTGCGTCCCGGGCGCATGGCGAGCGAGATGGGTCGCCACCAGACGGCCGGTAAAGCCGGTAGCACCCATCAGGACCAGGTCGAGTTCGCGCCGATTACTCATTGACCTAATCTACCGTCCGGGACCGGACGTGTTGAAGCCATCCTGGCAGTGATTGCCCGCGAAACACCGTACTACCCCTGTCTCCGGGCATTCCTTGATGCCGAGGACGGATGCGGCCTGCCACGATATGCACAGGAGGACGGAGTAGACGCGAGCCGTTGGCCCCGATCCGGGGTGCCGGCGTACGAATGAGCATGGAGGTGAACCGTGCTCGGCGTGCGCCACCAAACTGACCTCGTCGCGTCCTGTCTTCCTACTGGCCCACGCTCGCAAGCCTGGGTCACGTCCGAAGGGTTTCCATGAACCGCTTCTCGTCAACGGTTGCTCTTGTCAGTGGTGGCGCACGAGGCATGGGTGCGTCGCATGTCCGGGGTCTCGTCGTTGAAGGTGCAAAGGTCGTCTTTGGTGATGTCCTTGACCTTGAGGGCAAGGCACTGGCCGCCGAACTTGGCACATCTGTCCGGTACGTCCATCTGGACGTGACCAACCTTTCTCATTGGGAACGGGCGGTACAGACGGCCGAAAGCGAATTCGGGCCCGTCACCCTTCTTGTGAACAACGCTGGCATCGTTGCTTTTGGAGGGATCGATTCGATGACGCCCGAGGAGTTCCGGCGGGTCATCGACATCAATCTCACTGGCACGTGGCTTGGTACGCACACGTCCGTGGGTTCCCTGAAGAAGTCCAAGGGCGGCGCAATCATCAATATCTCGTCCACGGCTGGATTGATGGGATATGCATCAATTGGCGCCTACACCGCGTCCAAGTGGGGGGTTCGAGGCCTGACCAAGAGCGCGGCGCTCGAACTCGGGCCGTCCGGCATCCGGGTTATGTCGATCCATCCCGGGCCAATCTCGACCCCGATGACCGCTGGCATGGGTGACGGCATGACGGCATCGCAGCCGATCGCCCGCTGGGGGACCGTCGACGAGGTTACGCGTCTCATGCTCTTCATGGCTTCCGAAGCCACGTACAGCACGGGCTCGGAGTGGGTGATTGACGGAGGCGCCGTCCTCGGACCGATCCAGGAGTTGGGCTAAGGGCGACACTCCACCGATGACGTGGGCGTAGCGGCCTCCCGAGTTGAAGCCGCTACGGCGCATGTTGGGACGAGTGCGCAGAGGCTACCTCTGAAATGGATCAAGTGACCTGCACCGCCTCGGGCTAGAATGTGGTTTGCATCTGGAGGGTCCGCCCGTCAGATGCAGCGACGGGACACGCCTCCATGATTTCCAAGACATGGCGGGCGTGTTCCGGGGTCAGGACGGGGGCGCGGCCCTCGCGGATCGATGCAACGAGGTCGGCTACGCCCACTGCCTGACCAGCTCGAGAGATTCGAAGCATCGGCGTCACCCAACCACGGATCCCATGGGTAGCGTCATCCTGATAGAGATCAAAGGTGGGCGATGCCCCGCGGTCGCTTCCGGGTCGCCCCATTGAGACGGTGCCTCGTGATCCGAAAAGTTCCAACGTTGGTGCGTTCGATGCCTTCACACAGAAGCTGCTGTCAACGACCGCGAAGGTCGCGTGACCAAAGTCGAGGGTGATCAGGTAGTTGTCAGGCACTTCGGTGCTGATCTTTTTGCCATCGAACGCTCCCGACCGCACGGTTCGCACCGGTTCGGCGATTCCGGCGAGACAGGACACTGACTTCGCAGGGCCAAGGATGCCCGTGATCGTCGTCAAGCCGTGGACCCCAAGATCGAAAAGCGCGCCCGCACCGGGTTGGTGGAACCACGAGGGGTCGTGGTCGCGGTACTGGAAGTATTCTGGTCCACCGTGGGATGCCGAAACCCGTGCCAGTGAAACCTTTCCAAGCGCACCGGCATCAACCAGACGCCGGACCTCCTGGATTTCCGGCCTCAGCATGTGGATCGGCGAGGCCGAGATCCGAAGCCCGCGCGCGTGTGCCTCGTCGATCAGCTGGCTGGCCTCGGCGACTGAACCCGCCAGCGGCTTCTGGGAGTACACGTGAAGTCCTGCCTGCAAGGCGGCGAGGTTGACGCTGAAGTGGGCTGGGATGCTTGTCAAGTTGACCAATGCATCGGCTTTGACGGCGGCAAGCATCGTCGCAACGTCGGTGAATGCGTGTCGAATGCCGAGTTGCGCGCATTGCCGTTCGGCCCATCCACTCCGTGGATCACACGCGGCAACCACTTCCACACCGTGCATCTCACGGATCTGGGGCAGGTACTGGTTCAGCGCGATTGCGCCGAGTCCGGCGATGACGAGACGGATCGGTTCGGTCGACATGTCGGAATTCCTCGGTGCGCTCAAGTTTGCCGCTTCGGTCATTCTTGCACGCCGGCGAGGAAAGCACCGTCACCGCGCTTCAAGTGCGTGACAGTGACCCGCATTTCCTTGACCGCCACGGATGGGTGATGAATGGTTGAAAAGGAGGTGCCGAGTCAGGACCCTTTGGCACACATCTTCAAAGGAAGCCTT
>BJHB01000352.1:0-3700 GCA_014191415.1 Chloroflexota bacterium | reverse complement strand
TGGTTACGTTGGGGGCACTCGGTAGCGTCGTCGGTGGTGCTGGACTCGGGCTAGGCATCCACGCTATCGGATCGAAAGCACCAGCGACCCTTGAGCCCGTTTCGATTGCCGTAGTTGCACGCGAAGGGGCGTTTTCGCCGTCATCAATGCGTGTGACAGTCGGGCAACCAGTCAAGATCACATTCGAGAACCGTGGAAGCACGACCCACGACCTGACGGTCCTCGGTGGTATCCGGGTCAGCAATCTCTTGGTGACCGATGCATTGGCCGACCCTGCGCATGTGATGGGAGGAACCAATACGGTCAGGGTCGCCGCTAGTCCCGGAAAGACCGGCACGATGGCATTTGTCCCCGCCAGTGCCGGGGTCTACCCCCTGATTTGCACCGAGGCAGGGCAGAAGGAGGCCGGCATGGTGGCCGCCCTGACTGTCGTTGCCCAGTGAGGCTTCACCCAACGCTGAGCGATCCACTCCCTGCCGCTCAGACGGCACAGGTGGAATATTGAACTTTGGAGGCAGGACTGTGATACGCAACCGGAAATTGGCTGTCGGAGGCGCGGTTACGATGATTGTCGGGGGCCTCGTCGGCGTCGTCGTGCTTGCCACCACCGGACCCTCCGTGGGACCTGCGCAGACGGTGGTGGCGCGCGAAATGGCCTACGTCCCGATTGAGGTGAAGGGCGTCGTAGGAAGGCCAGTCACCATCCAGTTGAAAAACGAGGGTCTCCTTGAACACGACTTCAACGTGATGGGGATCCGCGCGAGTGGGGTCAAGGCAGTTGATGTCGGTGTCAGTTCCGCGCACGGAAGCGCACATGGATCCGCACATGGATCCGCACCGGAGGCGGTCCACGTGGCAGCTGGCCCTGGGAAGACCGGGACCTTGACATTCACACCGCTTGTGGCCGGTGAATTCCCGGTCGCGTGTTCAGTCCCCGGCCACAAGGAGGCGGGGATGGTTGGGACACTGATCGTTACTTCAGAATAGGTTGCCGTTCCCACCCGAAACTCGTCGGCACGATGCGTCGTGCGAGGGTTGAACCCATCGTGAAAGGTGAAGACTGATGACCAGTGTGCTTTTGACCGTTCCGGAGATTTCCTGTGCCCATTGCGCCCAGTCGATCGTGAAGGCGCTGTCGCCTGAGGCAGGCGTAAAGCATGTATCGGTTGACGTGGATCACCAGCAAGTGCGTCTTGATTTCGATCCAGCCACGATTTCACTCGACCGTGTCCGGGAGATCATGGAAGAAGAGGAATACCCGGTCACGGAGGTTACGGAGGTCGCCCAGGCCTGACCAGACACCGAACTCCGGCGGGTGATCTCCCGTGCTACCCTCCCAGACCGGAAGGGTGCTTGCGACCGAAATTAGGCCGGTCCGCCCTGCACCACCGATGCAAGGAGAGACCGTGACACCACCCGCCGGAAGCCCTCCACCTGAGAGCGTGCACGCCAATCTCAAGCCCAAGGTCCACGTCCCTTGGGAACCAACGCGCACAATGCCCCACATCAAGATCACGAACGTCAAGGTGATCTGCACCGCGCCGGACGGCATCCGCCTGGTGGTCGTGAAGGTCGAAACGTCTGACCCTGGCCTCTATGGGTGGGGATGCGCAACATTCACCCAGCGACCGCTTGCGGTTGTCTCGGCCATCGAGGACTACCTGAAGCCGATGGTCATCGGGAGGGACCCGAACGATATCGAGGACATCTGGCAGACGGCTTTCACCAGTGGCTACTGGCGGTCCGGGCCGATCATGCATAACGCCATGAGTGGCATTGACCAGGCCCTCTGGGATATCAAGGGCAAGCGGGCCGGGATGCCCCTGTATGAGATCTTCGGTGGCAAATCCCGTCAGGCGGTTTCCCTGTACGGTCATGCGTCGGGCCGGGATATCCACGAACTCGAGGACAGCATCCGTGGGTACGTCGAGCGGGGCTACCGCTACGTGCGTTGCCAGATGGCGGTGCCGGGCATGTCCATGTACGGAACCCGCTCGAACCTTCCTGAGGGCGACGACCACAGCATCGCTGCCGACGGTACCCCTCGCCTCAACCGGTCGCTGCCGTCATTCGAGCCGACTCCGTATTGCCGCATGGTCCCCCGCATGTTCGAGCGCCTGCGGGGAACGTTCGGCGACGAACTCGAGTTCTGCCATGATGTTCACGAGAACATCCCTCCGATCCAGGCCGTCCAGTTGGCGAAGGACGTCGAGCCCTATCACCTCTTCTTCCTGGAAGACGCCCTTGCGCCAGAGGACATCGACTATTTCCGCATCATCCGCCAGCAGACCAGCACACCACTCGCGATGGGCGAACTCTTTGTCAACGTCAACGAGTACCTGCCGTTGGTCCGCGATCGCCTGATCGACTTCATGCGGGTCCATATCTCGGACATCGGTGGCCTGACACCAGCCCGGAAGCTGGCAGCCTTATGCGAGTTCTTTGCGGTCCGCAGTGCATGGCACGGCCCGGGAGATGTATCCCCGATCGGCCACGCGGCCAACACGCACCTCGACATGTCCATCTGGAACTTCGGGATCCAGGAACAGACCGTTTTCGGCGAACGGACCCGTGACGTCTTCAAGGGATGTCCGGAGATCCACGACGGCTGCTTCTGGCTGAACGAGGAGCCCGGCTTGGGCATGGACGTTGATGAGGAAGCTGCCAAGAAGTACCCGTACCCCGAGCATCCCCTCAACGGCGCATGGGCCCCGCGCCGTCGTCTCGACGGCACCACCATCCGCCCGTAGTCCTGTCTGGGACGCTACTCCCCTCTCCCGCTTGCGGGGGAGGGGTTGTTTTTTTGCAGGAGGCCGCCTGAGGTTTGTTCCACAACGGGTTCGCCCGCCGCACCGACCGGTGTGAAACAGTCGCGAAGGGCCACGAGGGCACCCAATCCGAGCACTGCCCCGATCCACACCGTGCACAGGCGGATGATCAGGGTTGCGGCACCGGCAACGGCGGGAGAGACCGTCCCAGTCAGGATTCCCGCTATCGTGGCTTCGGCCGCCCCCGCACCACCCGGCATCAGCGACACGGCCCCGGCGAGGGTGCCTGCGTTCAGCGCTGCGAGCGCGTAGCCCAGCAGGTCAAGGTTCGCAGGCAGTCCGAACGCATGAAGTGCGTACCACAGTGCAAGGCTTTCCGCTCCCCAGGAGAGCAAACCCAGACCAAACGCCAGCAGTAGGCTTCGCACGTCAAAGATCATCGCGGCGCCTTCCGCGGTGTCGCGGATCCGTGAACCCGCCATCGCAACGATCCGTCGAGCGCGGGGATGGCTTGAGAACCGTGTCCAGATTCGGCCGACGGGTTTTGGCAGCCCAACCCGCATCCCACCTAGCAGCGTGAGCAGGGAACATCCGGCGACCGTTCCGGCTAGCGTGATCGCCACCGGCCACGCGGTGTGCCAGATGATCGACAATCCCGCCCCGGTGAGCACGAGGACCGCAAACCCATCGGTAGCACGTTCGGCAAGGCTGATCGGCGCTGCGCGCCAAGCGTCCACCCCGGTCCTGCGACTAAGGAAATATGCCTTCAGGAGTTCGCCGGTCTTCCCTGGGGTGACGGTCAGGGCAAACCCGGCGACGAAGATCAACGCACTTTCGGATAGCGTGGGATACGCGCCAATCCGGTGGCAGTAGTAGTGCCACTTTCCGAACCGGATCGTCGCATTGACCGCTGTCAAGCCGATCGCGATCGG
>BJHB01000351.1:0-3707 GCA_014191415.1 Chloroflexota bacterium | reverse complement strand
ACGACGCCCGCCAAACTGGGTGATCGTCTGGCAGTGTTCGCACGAATGGGTAACCCGGTTACCACCGGGTGGGTAACTGGATTACCCATTCGTGCCCTGAGAGGGAACGCGCTATCGCTTCACCGGTGTCGTGTGCTTGGGTGCCCGGTTGCTCTCGCATGCGACACCGTCCCGATCAGGATCAAGCTTGTTCGGATCACGGGGGTCTGCTCGGTGCAACCGGTGGCTAGCAACTCCGGGCTTCGACTCCGTTGCGTTACTTATCAAAGGGCAGGGCGGGGCGCATCATGGCCTAGGGTGCCTCACACCTCCGCGCCTACAGTGAAGTGAATGTCTGCGAAGTCTCAGCCCACCCCCGGGAGGATATCTGCCAACATAGCCGGGATATCCTGCAGCAATCGCCGGTCGTGACGGATATCCCGGCTACGGTTGCGTGAGTGCAGTCAAGGCGCAGTCAGGCCGGGGGCGCAGTCTTCGCCTGGCGTCTCCGGATTTTTTCCGCCTTGATCGTGTCCCGGTCCTGCTGGGAAGCCTTCTTCATGGCGTACTCGTCCTTCCCCTCGATCAGTTTCCGTAACCCCAACATCTCCGGTGCGTCAAGGCCCAACCGGATCAGGACTTCCTGCTTGAGCCACTGATCTGCCCAACCGTTTCCGGTTGGCACCTCCGGGTCCTCGATTGTTTCGATCAGGCCGGGCAACTCCCTTTGGATCACCTTGAGGGCACCCTGCCAGTACTCGACTGCACGACGCATCCGCTTGGGGTTCTCAAGCAAGTCCATCGGGTGCGGGTCGCCAGGGTAGTGGGTCAGGAGATACTCGCGGGTCACATGCACGGTACTGCTGCTTCGCTTGCGCACCTCGAATACCAGCGCATGGGCGATGGCCCGTGCCCATGATCCGCGCGGTTTCCCGGTAGGGATCGTCACGACCCGGCCCAGTTCGCCCAGGACCGGCAAGGCATGGTTTCCGAGCCCTGCGTCAGTTGCGAGCCGGTCAGATGCCCGTATCTTGATGACGGCCGGGGCCGGGTGCAGGCCGTCGAGCGTCAACTGTCCGGTTGCCTCTGCCAATACGCCCTCGATGGCGATCACGGGATGGAACCACGCCATGTCCACTTTCTTCCCGTTCTGCTTGATCCGCTGGTATGGCCCCGGCCCCTCGACCCTGAGGCTTGCGATGAAGCGCACCTGCTTCCATAGGGTCGCCCGTCGTTCAGCCACCTCAACCGGGCCCCGGGACCTGCCGTGGAGACGGCGGGCAAGGTCATCGAGATTGATGGTGACGATGCCTCCCTGCGCATTACCGACGCCATCCCGTGCAAGCCCGATCAAGTTCTGCACCAGAGCCAGGGTGTGGATGCCCATCGTGGCCCGCACCTCGAGCATGGAGGCGAGGGTTATCTCCTTGAGTGGTCCATCATCTCCCACGGACACCAGACCCTTGTTCCCTGGACGCCGATGCACGTGCCTCCTGGACTGGTCATCCTGGCTCCATCCGCGACCGGACGGTGCATCCGTGACTGCCTGCCCCACCAGATCGATGGGCCATGCCGTCTGCTGGCGCACTGCCCCGGGCAACGGGACGGTTGCCTCAGCCTTCTCGATGGCGGTAACCACCATTGCCCGCAGGGCGTCGATGGCAACAAGGTCAGCGGCAATGGTGGCACGGTCCTGCGCCACCTGATCCGGGTCCGGGTCCGGCATCATCTCACGGTCCCGTCTGAGGGTCAGGGTGGGACGGGATGGCTGATCCGTGTCCGTGTCAAGGTCCCGGTACCACCGCACGCCCACAGACCGCCTGAGACTCCTAAGGGCGGACAGGACACCCGGATAGTGTTCCGGATCGGTGTCACGGATGGCGGCGTGCACCTGGGGTGCCGTCATCCCCGTCGTCAGCGTCAGCAGCATGACGCTCAGGGATCGCCGGGCAACTTTCCAACGAGGTTGAATAAGGGTCGCACCGTCAGGATCAGGATCGTCAATAGGCACGAGCGGTTGGGGGTGTGTGATTGCGATAGCTTGCAGGCCTAGGGTAGCAACCTGGTGGTAAGTGAGAATGACCGTAGTCAATGTGTGGGCGTCGAGTACGGCGGTGCGGTGCGCCTCAATCCCTGCATTCGCGGGCACAGCGATGTCGTACCACCCCACATAACCAAGGAGGTCGTCACGGAAGCAGATCACGGTGTCTCTCCCCCAGGCAGCCGCGGTCGCATGCGTGCGGATGCGTCCGTCGCCGGCACGAAACCGTGCCACAGGAATGATGGCCGTTCGCACACCAACGTAGGTAATCAGGAGGCCAGTGCATCATCACCATCATGGGCAGACCATCTCCGTGGTGTGGCCAGGGACGTCAGGCATCGATCGCACAGGTGTCCCCAGTCGGCGTGAAACGTGACCGCATCGTTTCCACAAGTTCCCGTCTCGCATAACTCGGTCTCCGGTCCCGGTGCGTCGCCCTGCAGTAGTGCGTCGCTCACCTTCTGCATCACTGCCAGATCGGCGCGGTACCGCCACTGCGCCTCTTCTGCCCAGTCCTTGAAGGGTGGGTGCGGTCGCTTGCGGGACACCCGTGCGCCCCATCCGGTCAGGACGGGCGTGTGGCGGTCCGCTGCCGAATCGCCCGCGGTGTCCGCATCCTGCGCGAGGATGACCTGGCGCGCGAGGACGTGAGTTGCGAGCCACCCGGGGAGGGTCGTCCCCTGCACCGCCATCGCCGGCCGGGGCTGGTCGGGCCATTGCGCGAGGGCGAGGGCATCGAACGGCCCTTCGCAGATGACGATGCACCGGTTCCCGCTCACGGCATCCGGCGTCAGGAACACACCGCGCCCGCCGGTCTGCACCTTGCGACACCCATCGGCCTCGCGTCCGTCGATGTACCGGCCATGCGCCCCGGTGATCGCCCAGGTGCCGTCCGGTTGCGGTGACGACAAGGGAAACACGATGGCCGGGCCCGGAGCGCGCCACTGGATATCCCCATCCGGGGCCTCGATGCGTTGCGCCGTCCCGTACCGGCGATGGAACCGTACCCCGGCATCGTGCGCCGGTCCCCACCGGATGCCACGGCCCATGATGTAGTCCGTAGCGGGGAGTGCCCCGGGGTCCGTCAGGGGCAAGGCCTCGCCATATTGGTCCTCCCATGGCCACGTCGCGGGCTTTGGTTCGGCGGCCGTCGCCACCGGCCGTGGGCGGGTCGCTTTGGCCATTGCCCGGCCCATCCGGGCGCGGTGATCGGCCGGACGGTGGGTCCAGCAATCGGTCAGGAGACCCTTCGATTGGCACCGGTGGCACATCCACGCCCCGGTCGTCATGTCTACCACGAGGGGTTGCGCGGGTCCCCGGTAGGTTGCGCCATCGCACGCATCGAGGGGACACCGGAACCGGCGGGTGTTGCCCCGGGACTGCCCCCGGGGATCATTTGCCTCAAGGTCGGCAAGTGACAGGTCGATTCGGGTGCCGGTCATCATCGAGGCCTACCGGGCCCTGAACCGTTGCAGGGCCCCGTTCCAGTCGAGGGAAGTCCCTGCCGGCAAGGGAGGACCGTGCCGGTTCTTGTGGATCGACAGGACGAGGCGACGCTCGCCTCCGATGGTTGTCGGCGTGTTCTTGTCTCCGTCCGGTGGTGACAGGTCAATGACGGTCTCGGCCCGGTATTCCCATGTCCGGGTCCCGGCAGCGGCGTTCTGTCCGCCCGTCGCCATCGCGGCCC
>BJHB01000350.1:0-3708 GCA_014191415.1 Chloroflexota bacterium | reverse complement strand
GTATTGGTCAAGAGCCAGTGCGTAGTTTGCGCTGTCCCAAGCGAAAAGGTACTTGCTTCGAAATGGAATGCGGGATGCTGCCGTAGCCAGTCCCATCGCGAGCGCGAAGAACCCAAACAAATCGAGCCAGGTCTGGCGATCATGCTCGCTGTCTCGCAAGACAGATGTGGATTGGCCGCTAGGTTCAAGGCTCGCCATCTCCGCTTGAACGGGTTTCGAGGGCATCACGTTGCCTGTGGTCGGTGGCGCTCAAGCAATTCATGTCTATGGGGCCGATCACCTGCCTGATCGCGCAATCGAACCCCGGTCAGTCTTTGGCCGATGGTCACCTGCATTGGAAATCGCCGTCACGTTTGTGCCTGAGGGCATTGGTAACCTCCCAAGGCAATGATCGCTGTTCACTGCCTCATGGTCGTCGTGCGCGGCGACGACCCGCGCGGTCACGCCCTTCTCTCCGACGCCCATGCGATGGGGTACGCCTCATTGCAGTCGGTAACGATCAGCGATCTCATTTTTTTTCAGGGGAGACTTGGCTCAGACCTCCGCGGTGACCTCGAGACCATCCTGGTGGATCCACTGCTTCAGTCATCCACGTGGTTTCGTAGCGCCGGGTTGGAGGATGAAACGTCCCTCATGGTCGAGTCCGTCCTCCATGCTGGGGTCACGAATGCCGTCGCGGAACAATTGATTCGAGTCGCACGCCGCAAAGGCTGGCCGGTCCACGGGGTCGTAACCGGACGGCGCATCGAACTACGGGGCGAAATCCCACACGGTTTGCGCGAGACACTTATTCGGCGCTTGATGGTCAACCCCGTAATCGAGCACTGGGTCGTGGACAGTCTTGTTGAACCGGTCTTTGCTCAGGGTGCGTCCGAAGCGATCGACGTTGCCGACAAAGGCGTGCTCACCGTTAATCCTCGCCCCTCGGGAAGCCCGGCGACCAAAGCCATTCACGCAAACCAGGCGGTTCACCTTCCGGTTCGTACGGATGCCGATCTTGAAACGCTCAACCGGGCGCGCGGAATGGCCCTTGATCCGGCTGAGCTCGACGCTGTTCGGTCCTATTACGCTGGTCGCGGTGGGGTCGCCCCCGATATCGAACTTGAAATGATCGCGCAAACGTGGTCAGAACACTGCGCCCATAAGACGTTCCGCGCGAGAATTACCACAACAACCGGTGATGAAATTGCCCCGCTCCTCGACCAACTTCGTCGCGCAACTGCCCAGATTGATGCGCGATACGTCGTAAGCGCGTTTGTTGGCAACGCTGGAATTCTCCAGTTCACTCCTGCCACAACTTTCGCTGTCAAGTGCGAAACCCATAACCATCCGAGTGCCATCGAGCCGTTTGGTGGAGCGAATACAGGCGTTGGAGGTGTGATCAGGGATATCCTTGGGGCGTCCCACCGTCCGATTGCATGCACGGACATCCTGTGTTTCGGACCGGCAGATACCTCTGATGCGCTGCTTCCGGACGGTGTGATCCATCCCCGGCGTGTGCGATCTGGTGTGGTCGCAGGGATCGCTGACTACGGCAACAAGATCGGACTTCCAACCCTTGCGGGCGCAGTCCTTTATGACCCCGGGTATGTCGCCAACCCGCTTGTTTTCGCCGGGTGCATCGGAACGGCTAAATCCCCATACGTGGCGGAGCGCCCGCTTCCGGGCGACCGGATTGTCGTTCTCGGCGGGGCCACTGGCCGCGACGGCATTAGAGGGGCTACATTTTCCTCGGCAACGATGGATGCGACCACCGGGGATGTGGCGGGCGCAAGTGTGCAGATTGGTGACCCGATCACTGAGAAGCTCCTCGTGGACCTGCTTGCGGATGGACGCCACCTGTATAGGTCGATCACCGACTGCGGTGCGGGAGGGCTTTCGTCCGCCATTGGCGAGATGGCGGAGGGCATTGGTGCCGAGGTAGACCTAGACCAATTGCCAATGAAGTACCCCGGGCTCGCACCGTGGGAGGTATGGCTCTCAGAGGCCCAGGAACGGATGGTCGTGGCTACCGCAGACCCCGAACCGTTGCACCACGCCTGTGAAAGTCTGGGCATTCATTGCACCGATGTCGGAGCATTCACGGGAACGGGCCGCTTGGTAGTCCGATCCTCGGGGCATCCGATAGTGGACATCGACACCGGATTCCTGCATCACGGTCGCCCAACCCGTCACATGGTTGCCAAGCTCCCTCAACCCAACCGAATTGGTGCATTTTCAGGAGCCCCACACCTCTCCGAGGGAGGTCTGAGCTCCTCAACATCTCTCGACACCATGAACGTCGCCGAGTTCGAAACGATTCTGCTCGAGCTACTTGCCCACCCAAATATCGCCTGCAAGGCGCCCGTGATCCGTCGGTATGACCACGAGATCCGCGGTGCGACACTCGTCAGACCACTCGTCGGTGAGCCGATTGGTGGGCACATCATTGGTCATGCCGATGGGACGGTCATCGCGGAACCACTTGCACCCCACGGGATTGCGCTCGGCATCGGGGTAAATCCATGGTTCGGGATGACTGATCCGGAGCGCATGGGTCAGTCGGTGGTGGATGAAGCTGTCCGGAATGTGGTCGCCTGCGGTGGTGATCCTGATCAAATCGCGTTGCTCGACAACTTCTCATGGGGTGATCCACGTCGTGAGGAGACGCTTGGTGACCTTGTTGCGACTGTAGCTGGCGCTTGCGAGGCCGCCGTTGCCTTTGGTGCACCATTTGTTTCGGGCAAGGACTCGCTTAATAACGAATACTTGGGAGCCGACGGTGGTCGCCACGCGGTCCCGCCAACCTTGGTGATCACTGCGGTTGCACATGTGCCCGAGGCGTCACGAACTATTACTCCAGATCTCAAGTCTGCTGGCAACGCCCTGCTGGTTGTCGGCATGACGCCGGTTGCATTCGGTGGATCGCATGTCGCGTTGGTGCGCGACATCGCACCTTCGTCCGCGCCTCCATTTGACCAGTCAGCCCCAGCGCGGTATCGCCGACTTCATGCAGCGATCCGTGACGGCCTCGTCGTTTCCTGTCACGACATTAGCGAAGGTGGTCTGGCCGTAGCGTTGGCGGAGATGGCGATTGCCGGAAATCTCGGGTTTGACGCTCCCACCCCGCCTCCGACTTTCCGTGCGGACGCGAGCGATCCGCAACGAGGAGCCGCTGCCCTTGAGGTCCTTTTCGGAGAGGGGAATGGCCGGTTCGTCGTCGAGGTGGAACAACGCCATGTGGTGGCATTTGTCGCACGCATGAGTGGGGACGCTACGGTGATCGGTGCGGTTGCCACTGGGGAGGTTGCTCGCTTTCCTGTTCTTGGCGAGGATCGCATGGCCATGCCGGTGGCTGCCATGCGTCAGGCATGGATTGGCCGCCAATGAGCCGCCGACCGGAGGCGGCAGTCCTCACCGCACCGGGAACCAATCGCGATCCCGACGCATGCTTGGCGCTTGAATTGGCAGGCGCCAATCCGGTCGTGATACCTGTCGCGTCACTGCTCAACGTCCGGTCTAGGCTTTCTGACAGTGACATGATTGTAATTGCCGGAGGGTTTTCGTACGCGGACGCCCTCGGTGCGGGACGCCTGTTCGCGACCGAACTCGATCACGTTCTCGGTGACCACCTCTCCGTCGCAGCGGCCGACCGTCGTCCGGTGATCGGCATCTGCAACGGGTTCCAGACGCTCGTGAGGTTGGGTATCTGGACCCGCGAGGGATACC
>BJHB01000349.1:0-3723 GCA_014191415.1 Chloroflexota bacterium | reverse complement strand
GTAGGGGATGATTGCACCAATGACAGACAACGTCACCTCAGGACCGGCAAGCGCCCACACCGAACACGCGTCGTCCACGACTGATAGCCCGATCCGGGTGGGGATCATGACCTGCAGCGACCGCGGTGCGCGAGGCGAGCGCGCCGATGTGAGCGGTCCAACCCTTCACAACCTTGTGGTAGACCACCTTTCTGGACAGGTCGTGCAGTACCGGGTCGTGCCAGACGAGCGCACGCCAATCGAGGCAACCCTGAAGGAGTGGGCAGACGAGCACAAACTCGACCTGATTCTCACGACCGGAGGCACCGGGCTTTCTCCCCGGGATGTGACGCCTGACGCGACAAGAGCGGTTTGCGACCGAGAGGTGCCAGCGATTGCGCAAGCGATGTTTCTGGAAAGCCTCCGGATCACGCCTTACGCCATGCTCACTCGCGCAACTGCGGGAATTCGCCGGCGCACACTCATAGTGAACTTGCCCGGGAACCCGCGTGCGGTACAGGAGAATTTCGGAGCGATTGCCGAGGTTCTTCCACACGCCATCGACATCATCAGAGGGGTGGATACCCACGCATCGCATGCCGGACACAACCGGCATAAACATGGTGAGAGTGCCCAATCGAAACCCGTATTGGAAACGCGGACGGTCAAGCCTACGACCGCCCTTGAAGACGGGCCAATTGCCAGGAATGTAGGCGGACCGCCGTGTTGACCGTCGCATGGCGGGGCTGATCTGCCCTCGCATCGGCTAGGCGCAACTGCGTCCATGCACGCACTTGCATTGCGTCATCGAGCCGGGCAGACCGTGCCCCGGGTCGCAGCCTGCCTCGGATATCAGCGCCCCCATCGCAGTGCGAGGGGGCTCACTTCGTTGGCAAGTTCGAGCAGTCCCGCTAGCGTGGCCGGATGGAGTGGAACCAACGGATGCCTTACGTAGTCTGACGCAATTACACCGCCGGCTTTGAAAACCGCCTTCGTCGCTCGAAGACCGCATTGACGGTTCTCAAAATTGATCAGCGGCAGGATGGCACGGTACGCGTAGGCCGCCGCCGCGCGCTCACCAGCCAGATGCTTGGAAACCACAGGTGCGATGAGGTCAGGGAGGAGCCCGCTCGGCATCGTGCCCGTCGCTCCTGCATCCAGGTCCGCCATCAGCGTGATGCTTTCCTCACCGTCGAAGGGTTCGACGACCGACTCACCACCCGCATCGATGAGTGACCTGAGTTTTCCTGCCGCGTTCGCAACTTCGATTTTGAAGGCACGCACCGCAGGAACGGATTTGGCGAGGCGAACCAGAGATGCCACATCGAGCGGGGTGCCTGAAATGGGCGCGTCCTGCAGCATGAGGGGAAGGCCCGATGCCTCTGCAACGGCACTGAAGTGCTCTTGGATAAGGCGCTCATCCGCGCGAAGGGTAGCGCCGTGGTAGGGCGGCATCAGCATTAGCATCGACGCACCCGCCTCTGCTGCCTGGCGCGCGCGCATGGCGGCAATGCGAGTGGTGAAATGACTGACCGTGACAATGACCGGCACGCGCCCTGCTACGTGTTCAAGACTCACGTCCATGAGGGTCCGGCGCTCATCGTCGGTCAATGAGAATTGTTCCGAGTAGTTCGCAAGAATGCAGATGCCATCTACGCCCTGATCAATGTGGCAGTCCAGAATCCGGCGTTGACCATCAAAATCAACGTCACCATGCTCGGTAAACGGTGTCGGCGCTATGGGGAATACTCCGCGGAGTCGAGGGAGTGAAAGACCAGCTTTCATCATTAGCAATCCTTTTCCTGGCGCGGAGGGTTTTCGTAACGGCGCCCCCTCCGAATGGTCCACCATTTAGTCTTCGTCCGACAAAATGCAAAAAGGGCGATGGGTTCTCGGCATGTCCGGACGTGCCCGGTACCATCTCCTGACACGGTTGGCTTCAATAGTGAGGCCATCTGACCCGGAGAGGCACGAACGATGGCGCGGATTGTAGTGGCGATGAGCGGCGGAGTGGACAGTTCCGTGGCCGCCGCACTTCTGCACGATCAGGGTCACGAAGTCATCGGCGTCACGCTGAACGTGTGGCCCGATGTGGCGCCGGACGCAGAGGCCCGATCAAAGACGTGCTGTGGGGTTTCTGCCGTAGAGGACGCGAGGCGCGTCGCGTCCATGCTCGGCATCCCGTACTACGTCCTCAACTTCAAGGATTTGTTCCGTCAATATGTCATTGACGACTTTGTAAGCGAATACCGCCGGGGACGCACCCCAAATCCCTGTGTGCGCTGCAATCAACACGTAAAGTTCCGGCCTGTTCTCGACAGGGCGTCTGCATTGGGTGCAGACTTCGTCGCGACCGGTCACTATGTGCGTCGTGACGTCGACCCACAGACTGGTCGATACCGGCTACTCAAAGCCGCCGACACCCGCAAGGACCAGAGTTACGTCCTGTTCCCGATGCAGCAGGATGAACTCGCCCGCACCGTGTTCCCCCTAGGTGACCTGTCTAAGTCGGAAACGAGAGCCCTCGCCATCCGCTACGGACTGGCGGTCGCCGACAAGGCGGAAAGCATGGAAATCTGCTTTGTCCCAGATAACAAGTATGGGAAGTACGTTGAAGCGGCACTTCCAGAGCGGACCATCCCGGGACCGATCATTGACATGAATGGTCGTTACCGTGGCGAGCATCCCGGCATCATCCACTTCACCGTTGGGCAGAGGCGTGGACTTGGAATCGGCACGAATGAACCACTCTACGTGGTCGCCATCGAACCTGAGCGCAACACGGTAATCGTGGGATCTGATGACGACCTTTTCCAGAACGAATTGGTTGCGGACGGTCTGAATCTGGTGGCTCTTCCATCGCTTTCCGGTCCACTGAGGTGCGCCGCTCGGGTTCGGTCACGGATGGCAGAGGCCCCGGCGACGGTCTGGCCCGCGCCCGAAGTTGCGCCCGATGCAGTGCGCGTGGTGTTTGACGAACCTCAGCGCGCAATTACTCCTGGGCAGGCGATTGTGTTCTACGACGGCGACGTGGTCATGGGTGGGGCGACGATTGCCTCCACCGGCGCGGTGCAGTCTCATCCGATCGACGCCAGACCTGGGCAGGGCGCACTTACATCGGTGTGAAGAACACTATTTTGAGCATCCGTGCGGGGATGGCTCGTACCCAAGACCGTCGTTCATCCGTGCGTTTCGCAACGTTCGGATTGACCTTGCTGCTCGCAGGGTGCGGCGCAATCTCAGATGACGACGCGTCACGCAAGGCAGTGGAATGGTTCGAACTGGAGCTTTCCCGAATTGGTTACTCGCGCATTGAAGCTGGGTTGTGGGCAATTCCCCCACGCAAGGTCGCCGTTGCAGTACAGGGCGACGCACTTGAAGCCCAGATCCGTGGGATTTCGTCATCGGGGGTGCGCCCCTCTCCTATCGAAGACAACTCGCAGTCGTCATCGATAACTTGGCGCGGGCAGGTCTACCTGAAGTATCTCTCCCGGGAACGGTTCCACCGAAACGGCACTCCTGGCACGTGGTCTGAATGGCAGGATGCCTCCAGCGTCCTGAACATCGAGCGCCGGAGTGGCCAGTGGTATGTCCAGCGCGTCAAGTAGCGACTTGCCATGGCTGAGGCCACTGATATACGCCCGCCGACATCCGGCATATATTCCGCCAGGTTAGCAGTGGCGGCCGTATAATCCCGTCAAATGGCCACGAGTGCATCCGACGACCTGAAGACTCGCGTTGCGA
>BJHB01000348.1:0-3739 GCA_014191415.1 Chloroflexota bacterium | reverse complement strand
GCGCAGGTCGAACCGTTTGCCCGCCCGGCAACTCGGCCCGCCGGATGTGCCGATCTACGGCTACCGGCTTGGTGACGTCGAACAGTTCGCAGCCGAGAAGTGGAACCGCAAGCGTGGCCGGCCTCCCGGTTCGACCACCAAGACCGGGGACGGATCGGCACCGCGACGGCCCGTCCGGGCGGCGCGCCCCGTGCCCAAGGGCTTGGACCAGCCTGACGCCACCGTCCGCCCAGTCAGTGGCGGGCAGGACGATGGTTTGCTGCCTCCCCGCGCCCCGCGTGCCCGCAAGCCCAAGCCGGTTCCGCCTGTGCAACTTGGCCCAACGACCATCTGGGCGGGCGACCCGCGTCAGCGGGGTGCCCTGGTGCTAGTGCGCCTGCCGGCCGGCCCCCTTGCCGATGTGCTGCAACGGGTTGAGCAGTACGCGCAGCGGTACGATGACGTCGCCCTCACCGCGGCCCAGTCGGCTGGCCCGACGGCATCGCAGGCACCGGTCCTGGCGCGATGGATCCGAGGCGTCCGCGTCGAGGAGTAGTCGCCCGTCATCGCGTGGCTTGTGGCCCGTGTCGCGATTGACGCCAGGCTCGCGCCATTGGTGGTGGTTCCGCCGTTCGTTTTGGAGAAACAGCGTGCCTCAAGAGGGGCGGTGACGTGCTGTCCGGCCGTCACCCCCGCGGGCACGATGCCTCGATTGGAATGAACATGAGCGCGAACCTCACCGGGAAGCCAGCCACCACCGAGACCCTCTACCTGATTGACGGGTACGCCCAGATCTTCCGCGCATTCTTCGCGATGCGCACGCCCATGACCAGTCAGGTGACCGGCGAACCGACCCAGGTGGTGTTCGGGGTGCTTGCCACCCTCTTCAAGCTGATCTTCCAATCGAAGCCCCACTACCTGGCGATGATCGTCGACATGCCCGGGGATACCTTCCGGGACACCGTCTATCCGGCATACAAGGCCACACGGGCGCCGACCCCGCCCGACCTCAAGGTGCAGATCCCGCGTGTCCTTGAGTCGGTCGCCGCCCTTGGCATCCCGGTCATCGGCAAGCCCGGTCTGGAGGCGGACGACGTCATCGCCACCATCGTGCAGCGCGTCCTGGACGACCCGGCGCTTTCGCACGTGAGCGTCTGCATCGTGTCGCGGGACAAGGACCTTGAGCAGCTGCTCGGCGACCGTGTGCGGATGTTCGATCCCCAGAACGACACTTTCCAGACCCCGGAGACCCTGCTGGACGTGAAGGGGGTCCGGCCCGAACAGGTGATCGACCTGCTGACCCTGACAGGTGACACCTCGGACAACATCCCTGGTGCGAACGGGATCGGGCCGAAGACCGCCGCGCAACTCCTTCAGGAATACGGCACGCTTGAAGGCATCTACGCAAACATCGAGAAGATCAAGGGGAAGCGACGGGAGAACCTGGAAGCCTTCGCTGCCCCGATGGAACTCGGCGAGTTCACGACCCAGCGCGACCTTTCGAAGTTCCTTGTCACGCTCAAGCGGGATGGGGAATTCGATTTCACCATGGACGCCGCGGCGGTCAGCCCGCCCGACCTTGAACGGGTGATTCCGCTCTTCCAGGAACTCGGGTTCAACCGGTTCCAGCAGGATGTGCACCGCCTCGCGAAGTCGTTCGGGATCGCACCTCCAGCCGAAGGCGGTGCTTGGCCAGCCTCCGCTGTCCCTGTGGGGGAGCGGCAGGGGGTGGGGACCGTGCACCCGGCTGCGCAGGAAGACGGGGATCCGCAAGTTCCGGCTGGGGAACCCACGAACATCGAAACTGCGGGCGCGACCTACGAGTGCGTGACCACCGTCGCCGGACTCGAGGAGGCAATCGCGTCCATGCGGGCCGCCCCCCTGCTGGCCGTGGATACCGAGACGACCGGACTCTTGCGTACAGACCGGCTGGTGGGCATCTGCATCGCCTGGCGGGAGGGACACGCCATCTACGTTCCGGTGCGGTCTCCCGAACCCTCGGCGCATCTTGATGAGGCGACCGCCCTTGCGTTGCTCAAGCCGGTCCTCGAGGACCCATCGGTGCCGAAATGCGGACACAACATCAAGTTCGATGCGGCCGTACTGCTGCGGTGTGGCGTGCGCCTTGCGGGGGTCGCCATTGACACGATGCTTGCCGGGCAGTTCCTGGATGCCGGAACGCGCGGGACGTACAAGATGGATGACATGGCCCTGCGTTGGCTCAACTACCGGCCCGTGCCTCTCTCCGACTTGATCGATACCGAGGCGGCGAAGCCCCGGAAGGTGCGTCAGGCAACCCTCGACATCTCCGAACTGGCTCCGGTGCCCAGCGTGATCGCGTCGCGACCGGTTTCGATGGATCAGGTGGCGCTTGCGAAGGTGACGGGCTACGCCGCCGAGGATGCCGACATCACCCTGCGACTGGCGAACGTGCTCCGGCCGAAAATTGAGAAGGCGGGCATGGCCGACGTCATGCGCGATGTCGAGGGCCCGCTGACCGCCGTCCTTGCCTCGATGGAAGAGGCCGGGATCCTGTGCGATGCCGACGAATTGTCCGGACAGGCCGCGGAACTTGTTGCGCGGGTCAACGTCATCCGGGATGCCATCTTCACCGCGGTAGGCGCGCCATTCGGGCTGGACAGTCCGAAACAGCTCGGCGACGTCCTGTTTGACAAGTTGAAACTGTCCGTTGGTGGACGTGGTGCCCGCAAGACAAGCACGGGAAGTCGCAGTACCGATAGCGAAGTGCTTGAAAAGCTGGTCGAGCAGGAAGACCCGGCGGAGCCTCACACGATGGTCCCGGGGATGGTCCTTGAGTACCGCAAGTTGCAGAAGCTGATCTCGACCTATCTGGACGCCCTGCGCGATGCCATCGACCCCGCCGACGGACGCATCCACACTACCTACCGGCAGTCCGGGGCCGCCACCGGCCGCCTCGCGTCGGATTCGCCGAACTTGCAGAACATCCCGGTGCGGAGCGAGGAGGGTCGCCAGGTCCGCAAGGCATTCCACGCGCCTCCGGGCCACGTGCTTCTGTGCGCGGACTATTCGCAGATCGAGTTGCGCGTCCTTGCCCATCTGTCGGAGGATGCCGGCCTTCTCGACGCATTCCACCGGGGACTGGACATCCACGCCGCCGTCGCTGCCCAGGTCTTCGGCGGGCGCGCCGAGGATGTTTCGCGGAACCAACGGAACCAGGCCAAGACCATCAATTTCGGGATCATCTACGGCATCTCGGCGTGGGGACTGGCGCGCCGGGTCGGTGACCTGAACTATGACGGCGCCCTTGCCCTGATCTCCGACTACAAGCGACGCTTTCCCGGCATCGACCGCTTCCTCCAGGCGTGCATCCGGCAGGCGACCGACCATGGGTATGTGACCACGATCCTTGGTCGCCGGCGCAACATCCCGGAGATCCATAGCACCAACGGGAACACCCGGGGCCTTGGGGAACGACTGGCGATCAACTCGGTGATCCAGGGAAGCGCTGCCGACCTGATCAAGCTGGCGATGGTGAACCTCAACCGCCGGATCGTGGCCGGGAACCTCCCCATGCGCCTTCTCCTGCAGATCCATGACGAACTGGTCCTTGAGGTGCCCGACGGAGATGCCCCGGCGATGGCCGGCGTCGTCCGCGAGGAGATGGAACGCGCAATGGCGCTCCGGGTCCCGCTGGTCGCCGATGTCGGGATCGGGCGAGACTGGATGACCGCCAAGTAGGTCGGACATCCCAGCGTGCATAGAGGGGTGGCCGTGAGGG
>BJHB01000347.1:0-3739 GCA_014191415.1 Chloroflexota bacterium | reverse complement strand
ATGATGAGCATCATCACCCCGAACCAGAATGTCGGCATGGAGAGCCCGAAGAAACTGAAGGCGGTGATGAGGTAGTCCCAGATGGAGTAGGGCCGCACCGCAGAGATTATGCCGATGGGCAGCGCAATGGCCAGCGAGAAGGCCGCAGACAGTCCCATCAGCAGCAAGGTGTTACCAAGGCGGCTCTCGATGAGCCGTCCCACCGGCTGCCCGAACGCAACCGTCCAAGACATGCCCCAGTCTCCGACAAGTGCCTTCGTCAGCCAGGTCCAGTACCGCTCGTAGAGAGGTCTGTCGAGACCAAGGAGTTCGTTCAGGCGCTTGACTTGGGCAGCGGCCGCCGTGGCCGACGTCGCACCGAAGTTGAGTTGGTCAAACGGACCACCCGGCACGAGATACAGGATGCCGTAGACGATCACCGAGATGAACAGCAGGAGGATGGCGTTCTGCAGCAGGCGCCGGAGCAAGAAGGCGCGCATGATCGATCTCGACTCCCAGGCGGATGTGATGGATGGGCCCCCATCCCCTCCACCGTCGCGACGGGTCAGGGATGGGGGCTAGGTCCGGTGTGATCCGGCGGATCAGTCGGCGAGGTACCAGTCGTAGCAATTCCACGTGGGAGGCGTGTTCGTCGGCGTTGGCCGGAAGTTCTGCAGCGACCGCTTGGTGGCGGTCACGTTGGCGCGGGCGTACAGCGTGACAACCGGCACGGCCTCGGCCCAGATCTTCTGCTGTTCGGCATAGACCTCCACCCGCCGGGCCTGATCCAGGGTGTTCTCGGACTCCGCGAGCAATTCGTCGTTGCGCGCGTCCTTGAAGCCCGGGAAGTTCTGGCCGACGTACGCATTGTCCTTGGCCGGGATACCGCCGGTGCTGTAGAGGTTCTTCGCCCCGAGCGGGTCATCACCACCGACCCAGGCGTACTCGCCCATCTCGAAGGTGCGTCCCCAGAGCGGCCCGGGGTTGTCACCAGCGGCGAACCACTCGCTCGACGGTACGTAGTCCAGGTTCGCCTCGATGCCAACGGCCTTGAGATCGGCCTGCACCAACTGGGTCACAAGCAGGCGGGCCTGATTACCGGCGGTCGTGCCGTACTTGATTGACAATTTCTTGCCACCCTTGACCAGGATGCCGTCAGGACCGGGTGCGTAGCCAGCTTCTTTCAGGAGAGCCTTGGCCTTCTCGGGATTGAAGTCGTACTTGGGGACCTCCGGACTGAAGTCCCAGCGCCACTCAGGGGCCCATGAATGGATGACCTTGGTCTTGCCATTCAGCACCTTGTCAACCAGTTGCTGGCGGTTGATGGCGTGTGCGATCGCCTTGCGGACATTCAGGATCCCGAGGTGTTCGTTTTCCAGGTTGAGGTCGATGTGCTCCCAGGTCGCACCCGGCGTGTAGTACGCACGGATGAGCTTCTGGTTCGCCATCTTGTCCAGTTCGGGCGCACTGAACTCGGAGAGGGCGTCCTCAGTGACGACATCCAGTTCACTGGTGGCCAACTGTGCGAGGATGGCGTTCGTGTCAGTCACGATCTTGACAATGAGATTCGGCGTGCGCGGGGCGCCAAGGAAGAACGTGGGCACCGCCGCGAGGGCGATGAACTGCCCTTCGGCCCATTCCGTCACCTTGTAGGGGCCGATGCCCAGTGGCTTGCGCATGATGTCCTGCTTCGGAAGGTCAGCCGCCCCGACCTTCTCGAGAAGGGGTTGCAGGACATGTTTCGGAAATGCTGGCAGGTAAGCCTTGTAGTAACCCGGATCAAGGACCGGGCCGGTCTGGGTTGCGAAGTCCGCGTAGGCCTTGGCAGGAAGCCCGCCACGTCCCTTGGACGCTGCCTCCTTCGCCTCGTTCTCCGACATGAAGTTCGCGATCACGGTGTAGTCGTCCGGGGTGTCGATCGTCGCAACCTTCTGCTGCGTGCTGCGGTCAGGAACCGAGTAGTCCGGGTTCATGATCAGTTCCCAGGCGAACTTCACATCGGCCGCTGTGACCGCCTTGCCGTCCGACCACTTCACATCCTTGCGCATGGTGAAGGTCACCTGAAGTCGCTTGTCTGAACCGTCACCAACGTAGCGCGCGCCACCGTTCTCGAGGGTCGGGACCGTCTCGGCAAGCCACGGTACCCAGTCATTGAGGTCGTTGCGACGCGTCAGGGTAGGTTCGTTCCCGATCGCCGCCTTGACAATGGAGATGACGTACGCATTGCCAAGGGAATAGCCGAGTGTCGGTGGTTCCTGGGACATGCCCACCGTGATCGTCTTGCCCGACGCCTGCGCCCCGGCGATCGATGCGAGACCGGGGACAAGCCCCAGACCTGCACCAGAAACCGCCCCGGCAACCGCGCCCGTCCGTCCCAGGAGGCTCCGCCGTCCCAATCGTCCGCGTGTTTCCATCGTGGCCCTTCTCTCCGGCCCCATCCGGCAGTGCCCTGCCAGTGGATTGCCTTGCCCAGTGATCGGCAAACGCTACTGCATGCGCCGAGTAGTAGATTTGTGTCAAGCCTATCCTCTCGTCAACCAGAGTGGCGAGTGCCACAACTGGCAGGCAACAGTCTTGGGGCGCGTGTGCCGGGCGCAGGCGTCAGTTCAAGCGGAAACCCGACCTCACTCTGATGCCGATGATTAGTAAACTTTATCAATCTACATTGTAGAATATATCGGTGCGCATTCTACGACGCAAACCGGGCCATCACCGGATCGGTGCCGGTTCCCCAAGACGGCGGAATGGGCCACTGGTCCTTGGGGATCGTGACAAGCGCGTAGGGCACTCCTTCGAGTCCGCTTGCCAACGGTTCAGGCTTCGCCTCGTCCGGGGAAGTCGGGGCAACTTCCAGGCCAATCGCAATGTGATCGACCAGGAGTGCACCCCGGAGGACGAGACCCGGAGCCCGTCTCACCGATGCGGGAACCGATGCGGGAGTACCCGACAGCCCCGCAGGCAGGCCACCGGGTGGCGGCACGACCCATACCAATACCGCGACTTCGCGAGAGAAGTCGACAGCCGGCGGACGGTGAGTGATCGGACGTCCGACCTGCACGAAGTCGCGCCATGCAGACTGACCGAACGACTCGACGTCCGTCCAGACACTCCAAGCCAATGGCGAACCTATCGCCAGGGCATGGGTGACCGCAGGAAGGTATCCGGCGGGACCGGTCGTGCCGGCACGAGGCAGCGGCAGGGTACCCGTGGCCACGAGGTGAGCACGCCGGGCCCCGGCGACCCCGACCGCAAAGACGGCACTGGTCCCGTGGGATGGGTCGGTCAGCCGCGGAGTGGCATCCGGTTTCTCCCCACCCAGCCAGACGGGCAGGGCAAATGGACGACCGACTGGCGTTGCGACCAGGATCACCGCGATGAGCCCCATCAGGACCGACGCGCGCACCAGCCACCGCAGGCGCCGGGCCGACGCGCGCCGGCGCCTGCCAGTACGCGAGTACGCGGTGCCAACCGGACCAAAGGCCGGAGGTGGGGGCGATGCGCTATCCCCGGACACAAGACCACTTTCGGACGCCTGGCCGGGACCGGTCATGAGCACCTCACCCCACGCCTAGCCTCGTGGATCAAGCAGTGCCTTGATGCACGGTTCAGTATGGGTCAACAGGCGGGTGAACAAGGACGCACCTTCGCCCAGACCGTACACCTTGGTCCACGAGGTCAGTTCCACGCGCCCGGCAGCAAGCAATCCGAGTGCCGCACTGAAGTCGTGATCGGTATAGGAATACGCGCCCTGCACGCGCTT
>BJHB01000346.1:0-3741 GCA_014191415.1 Chloroflexota bacterium | reverse complement strand
GCAGTCCGCTTTCCACAATCGCACGGACCGCTTTCGGCAATGGAGGTATCGAGGGAACCTGACACCCGGACGCCAACCCCGCAATGATCCCGGCACTGATGGGCAAACCAAGCACGGACCGCCTCGACCGTAGGCCAGAAACAGGCAACGCTCCTGCGCCTCCCGTTCCCGGCTCACATCCGGGAGGTCCGGTCACCCCAGTCTTCACGACCATGCAACGGTCAACACGGCCGACCCGCCATCACAACCATTGCCTCACGCCAGCGAACGGCACGAACCAAGGGTCCAGTAGAAACCCATTCTGGCCACCCGCATGACCAAGCGAACCGTTCAACGCCAAGACACCCGTGGGAACTAACACCGGACTCCATCCATGACCGCGACACGACCAATCCGCATCTGCCGTGTCATCGCACGCATGAATGGCGGTGGTCCCGCAGTGCACCTCGCCCACCTGGCGGCGGGTCTCGACCCCGGACGCTTCTCCCAGATCACCATCGCCGGACGAACGGGAAGTGGCGAGGTTGACCTGACCAGCGAGGCGCGTTCCCGGGGCATGGAAATCGTCACCATTCCCTCACTCGGACGGGAACTCAGCCTGGCAGCCGACGCATTCACCATTGCACGGCTCGTCCGGATATTCCGTCAATGGAAACCGGACATTGTCGAAACGCATACGGCCAAGGCCGGAACCGTCGGACGTCTCGCCGCCATGATCGCGCGGGTTCCGGTGCGGATCCACGTCTTCCACGGCCACGTCTTCCATGGGTACTTCTCACCAGCAAAGACGCGCTTCTTCATTGAAGTCGAACGTGCGCTCGGTCGCACCACCACCCGCATCATTGCCCTTGGCGAAAGACAGCGTGCAGACCTGCTTGGGTACGGCATCGGCACGCCATCGCGCGTCATCAGCATTCCCCTTGGGTTCGACCTCACGCCATTCAAGGACAATCGTGATCGAAGGGGAACCCTCCGGGCCGAACTTGGAATCGCGCACCTGTCCCCTTCCGAGACCCCAGTGATCGGGATTGTCGGCCGACTGGTGCCGATCAAGGCGCACGAGGTCTTCCTTGACGCCGCCCGCGCGATCCTTTCCGAAATCCCGGGCGCACGGTTCGTGATTGCCGGTGAAGGCGAACGGCGCACTGAACTCGAGCAACTTGCGAAGCATCCCCCCCTTGCGGGACGCGTTCATTTCCTGGGATGGAGGCACGACACCGCCTCCGTCTACGCCGATCTGGACTTGGTACTCCTTACCTCCGACAACGAAGGCATGCCAGTCACCATCATTGAGAGCCTCGCATCGGCGGTACCCGTCGTCGCCACGGCCGTAGGGGGAGTACCAGACTTGGTCCGCGACGGCATCAATGGAATCCTGACGCCCCCACGCGATAGTCAGGCCATTGCGCGGGCGTCAATCACTCTCCTTCAGGACTCAGGACGACGCGCCCGGATGGGAGCGTCCGGTAGGGAAACGGTCATTCCCGAACATGAAGTCGAGACCCTCGTTGGCCGCATGACCCGTCTCTACAAGAGCCTCGTCCCAAATCCAGCCGCCCTCTGATTTGCGAACGTTCGGCACCATCTGTGTAACCTGAAGGCATACCGGTGCGTTAGCCACTTGGACTGACTGGAGAACCATCCGTGACCACATGGGACGGGCGGATGACGCAACCGGGTTAACGCCTAGTCGCTTTCTGGTCCGACCGGCACGCTTGGGAACGAGAACTGTCCGAAATGCCGTACGCCCTCGCGTATCTCATCGTCTTCATCGTCGCGTTGGCGGCGTCACTCGTCGGCACTCCGCTTGCGCGACGGATGGCCCATCGCTTCGGCGTCCTCGACCAGCCAAGCGCGCGCACGGTGCACCGCACCCCGACCCCGCTCCTTGGAGGCTTGGCCATTTACGCCGGGTTCTGGGTCAGCGTCATCGCGGCTACCCGGTTGGAACTTCCAACCTCCGACATCTTCCTGCCTGCGACCACCCTTGAACTCGCTGCCATCTTCCTCGCCACCATTCCCTTGGTCGTGGTCGGTTTCCTCGATGACAAGTACAAGACGCAGGGTCTACCTCCCCGGGCAAAGCTTGCAGCGCAGTTCCTGTCCGCCGGCATTGCGTCCGCCGCCGGGCTCGAGTTGCGTGTCTTCGATACCCTCTGGCTAGACCTGCCCCTGACCTGCCTGTGGGTGGTCGGGATCACCAATGCCATCAACCTTCTCGACAACATGGATGGCCTCTCCGCCGGCGCAACCGCAATCGCCGCCGTGAGCTTCTTCACCATCGCCGCGATGAACGGGCAGATCCTCGTTGGCAGCCTTGCCATCGCCCTGGCGGGCGCCTGCCTTGGGTTCCTTCGCTACAACTTCAATCCTGCGACCGTCTTCATGGGTGACACCGGCACACTCTTCATGGGTTTCCTGCTCGCAGTCATCGGCATGAAACTCAAGGCATCCGGTCCGGCCTGGTGGAGTTTCATCGTCGCCATTGCAGTCCTTGCGTTGCCCATCTTCGACACCAGCCTTGTCACCGTCTACCGGATCTGGAAGCGCCAGGCAGTCTCCCAAGGTGGCAAGGATCACACCAGCCACCGCTTGGTGAAACTTGGCCTGCCCAAGAGCCAGGCCGTCCTCGTCCTGTATGGCGCAAGTGCAGTCGGCGGCGCCGTGGCCCTCGCCATGGCCCGCGGTGGTGTCGACGCGGGCATCGTGTACGGCCTGCCGGTTGTGGTCGGTGCCCTCGGCGCCGGCCTCTTCCTCGCACGGGTCGACGTCGGAACGAACGGACCCCCGCACTCGCCATTTGCACCATGGAGACACCGTGACCACCCCCAGGGTCAATGGCGAAGCAGCCGCTAACCACGGCACGACGCAATCGGCCGGGCGAAGCGTCTCGAATCCAGGAGAGGCGGGGCGGAGTTGGTCACTGGTCCTCCTGATCGCCTACCTCCTGATCCGGGGATCACTCGGCGCCGTCATCAACGCCCCCGGGATTGGCCCGGATGAACGGGGCCACGTCCAGTACATTCAGACCTTCGTTGGGCGGAGCGCATCCGAAACTGGCGAGGGCGGGTCGGATGGAGGACTGGCCAACGTGACTGGAGTCGAGGCCCGGCAACCGGTCCTCGCCTACCTTCCCGCGTCGGCCCTCTGGATGCTTACGGGCGGGCCCGAGAACGCGGTCGCCAATGAAGTGGCACCAACGGCCCTCGCGGGACCAATCCTTGCCGTACGACTGCTTTCCGTTGCGTGGAGTGGTGTTACCGCATGGATTACCTGGAGGTTCGCCCTGATCCTGTGGCCCGGCCAACCGGGGATGGCTCTCCTCGGCACCCTCCTGGCCACCTCAGCACCCGGCTACCTGTTCGTGATGGCGTCCATCTCGAATGACCCGATGGCAACAACAACGATCACCCTCGCCCTTCTCGCCACCGCCCGGGTGATCCAAGGCGTCGCATCAGTGCCGGCGCCCGGCCGGTATCCCCTCACTCCACTTGCATGGTGGATCGCTTCCACGGTGTTGGCAATCGCAACCAAGCTCACCGCATTGCCGGTCATCGCCGGCACACTCATGGCCATCATCTGGGCGCATCGCCAGCATTGGCCGGCATGGTGGCGAAAACGTGCCTTCCGGGCCGGGACAACACTGCTAGTGACCACATCATTGTGTGGCTATGCGTTCCTGTTAACCAAGCACCCCACATCTTCCTACGCGGCCACCGCCGCACGCATCTGGCCCCAAGC
>BJHB01000345.1:0-3764 GCA_014191415.1 Chloroflexota bacterium | reverse complement strand
CGTCATATCCATCACGGACGGCCAGATTTTCCTGCAGGGCGACTTATTCAATGCGGGTATCCGGCCGGCGGTGAACGTTGGTCTATCGGTTTCCCGCGTGGGTGGTGCAGCGCAGACGCGTGCGATGCGCGGTGTTGCAGGGCGCCTGCGACTTGATATGGCGCGGTTCCGGGAACTGGCGGCGTTTGCGCAGTTTGGCTCCGATCTCGACAAGGCAACCCAAGCGCAGTTGACTCGTGGTCAGAGATTGCAAGAGTTGCTGAAGCAACCTCAGTACGAACCCCTCGGTGTCGAGGATGAAGTACTTTCCATCTTCTCCGGCGTGAGTGGCCGTCTTGATAACATCGACATAACCGAAGTCGGACGATACGAACGGGAGCTGCATCAGTTCGTTCGTTCGACCCACCCGGAACTTTGTGAGCGAATCTTGACAGAACGGCAGGAGAGCACGAGTCGCCTCAATGCTGCTCTCGTCGAGACCCTGAACAAGGTCATCGACGAGTTTGAAGCGCGGGTCTGGCGGAGCGCGAAGGGGCAGTAGTCGCAGGCATGCGCCCGGAATAACGGCGGCACCCGCCGCGCCGGGTGCCCACACACAGTGACGGCGATTGTCGGCGGAAGATGCGAGGCACGATCAAGCGATGGCAACGGGACGCGAGATTCAGAGGCGGATGCGCTCAGTGCGCAACATCCGCCAGATCACGAAAGCGATGGAACTCATTGCCGTCACGAGGCTGCGCCGTGCCCAGCAGCGTGTGCTTGCATCCCGCCCCTACTCCTCGAAGATGAGCGAGCTCATTGGCGAGATTGCGACCCAAGCGGGAGCGAACGCTGGTGACGAAGTGGTTCTCCATCCGCTTCTGGAGCGCCGTGAAGTCACCCGCGTTGGCGTCGTACTGATGACGAGTGATCGTGGCTTGTGTGGCGCCCTCAACGGCAACACGTTGCGTGCGGCTCTCCAGTACAGCTACCGGCAGCAGAATGGTGGCAAGCCAGTCGAGTTCATCGTCTTGGGGCGCAAGGGAATGCTTGGCTTGCGCCACACGGATTTCGCGATGAAATCTGAGTTCACCGCGATTGGAGACTATCCGTCGATGGTGAAGACGAATCCGATCGCACGGGTCGCCATCCAGGCCTTTCTCGACGGGGAAATTGATGAGGCGGTCATCGTGTATCCAAGGTTCGTGAGTACCTTGAAGCAGGAGCCGACGATATTTCCGCTTCTCCCGATTGACCCGCCTCTTGCGTCGCCAAAGGCATCGGTGTCTAGTGAGGTGGGAGCTTCACGGACCGCTGACCTGATGTACGAGCCGGATCCAAGGACGCTTCTCTCGCAGTTGCTGCCTCGGTTCGTGGAGGTTCAGGTCTATCAATCGATCCTTGAGACGATCGCGAGTGAGTTCAGCGCACGCATGGTTGCCATGCGAAATGCGACTGACAACGCGACCGAACTGATCAAGGAACTCCAGCTTGGGTACAACAAGGCGCGTCAGGCGACGATCACCCGAGAAATCATTGAGGTTTCGTCGGGCGCAGCTGCGCAGGGCCGATAGGCACGCTTAAGGCGGGTCTTCAGAGGAAGGATCAACGGCGATGGCAAATGGCACCGTCGGAAAAGTCGTTCAGGTTCTCGGGGCAGTTATCGACTGCGAGTTTCCTGCCAATCACATGCCGAGCATTTTCAATGCGGTCAAGATCCGCCGGGATGATTCCTCGGTAGCTGCGGCCTTGACCGGTGGTGGAGTTGGCAAGAGTTCCTCGAAGCTCAATCCAGAGCTGGTGCTAGAAGTCGAGCAGCATATTGGCAACAACTGGGTGCGATGTGTTGCGATGGATACCACCGACGGTATCCGCCGAGGCATGGATGCTGTCGATACCGGTGCGCCGATCAGCGTTCCGGTTGGTGAGCCGACTCTCGGGCGCCTCTTCAACGTGATCGGTGAGCCGACTGACGAGAACGGTCCGATTATTTCGAAAGACGACGTCGCAATCCATCGGTTGCCAATTCATCGCCTAGCCCCGACATTCCAGGAGCAGGCCACCAAGACAGAAATGTTCGAGACGGGGATCAAGGTCATCGACCTCGTCGCGCCATTCACCAAGGGTGGAAAGACGGCAATCTTCGGCGGTGCGGGCGTCGGCAAGACCGTAACGATCATGGAACTCATCAACAACGTCGCGAAGCAGCATGGTGGCTATTCCGTGTTTTGCGGGGTCGGTGAGCGGTCCCGTGAGGGCAATGACCTGTACAAGGAATTCCAGGAATCCGGGGTCCTCTCAAAGTCGGTTCTTGTGTACGGCCAGATGAACGAGCCGCCGGGAGCGCGTCTGCGGGTTGCATTGACAGGGCTGACCATCGCCGAGTACTTCCGAGACGAGATGGACCAGGACCTCCTGCTTTTCATTGACAACATTTTCCGTTTCACCCAAGCGGGGTCGGAGGTTTCGGCGCTTCTTGGCCGAATGCCTTCTGCAGTGGGATATCAGCCAACGCTGGCGACGGAAATGGGCCAGCTTCAGGAACGGATCACCACGACTCGCAAGGGTTCAATTACCTCCGTACAGGCCGTTTATGTGCCGGCTGACGACTATTCGGACCCAGCTCCAGTAGCAACGTTTGCCCATCTCGACGCGACCATCACACTTGAGCGTGCGATTTTGGAAAAGGCGATCTATCCTGCAGTCGACCCTTTGACCAGTACCTCGCGAATCCTCGACCCGGCGGTCGTTGGCAAGGACCATTACGACACTGCCCGTGGAGTCCAGAGGCTTTTGCAGCGGTACAAGGAACTTCAGGACATCATCGCCATCCTTGGCATGGAGGAGCTTTCCGACGATGACCGCCTCACGGTCAACCGTGCGCGTCGCGTAGAAATGTTCTTGGCGCAGCCAATGTTTGTGGCCGAGGTGTTCACCAACGTACCTGGAAAGTATGTGTCGGTTGCAGAGACGGTGCGCGGTTTCCGCGAAATCCTCGATGGGAAGCACGATGCGCTTCCTGAGCAGGCCTTTTATCTGGTTGGCGGGATCGATGAGGCGGTCGAGAAGGCCCGCCAGATGGCTGCGCAATAATCACTCGGGGCGTCGGGCGACTGACGTCCCATTCCAATCCTGCTGGTTGAGCGAATTATTCGCCCATTGGGGATGGACGGCCGGGAGTTCGAGATGCCTTTACATGTTGAGATCATTGCGGCTGAGCAGCCGATTCTGACGACTGATGCCGACGTTGTAGTTGCAATGACCGTGAGTGGGCAGATCTCGGTACTCCCGCAACATGCGCCACTGTTGACCTTGCTTGCGCCGGGAGAGTTGCGTCTCGGTCGTGGCGCAAATGAAGTCCTCTTGGCGCTTGCGGGTGGGTATCTCGAAATCCGTGATGATCATGTCACGATCCTTGCCGATGCCGCCGAGCGGGCTGAGGATATTGATGTGTCCCGCGCCGAGCGCGCGCGTGACCGTGCGTCTGCCCGGCTACGGGAGTCACGGTCCACTATTGATTTCGCGCGTGCATCTTCGGCACTCGCGCGTGCAACGTCTAGACTGAAGGCGGCGGATCATGTGCGCACCCGGGGAGTGACGCGAGCGCGGTAGCATTCGGTGAACTCTTCACCTCCACGCCCGTAGTAGCCGTGGTGCGTTAGAGGGCGTGGGAGATCTTTGCGCTCGTGATCGCTGATGTGCCACCTCGAACAAGCGACCCCGTTGCTGCAAAAGGTTCGGGCCATATCTCTGGTGCTCGATGGGTATCCGTTGAGGGTCGCGCC